>NZ_JAUOQC010000005.1:0-213590 GCF_030547495.1 Neptuniibacter sp. 2_MG-2023
ACGATGGTGAAAAACGGAACATACTGGGATGAAAAAATGGTCTAAATACTTGACTGGGAACCATAGTCACTTGTTATGCATCTTCTTTCTGCTCAGTTTTAGGATCCAAAGTGAGAACATACTCATCGAAGCAAACTAGGTTTACTTCTTTGTCTTTACAAGAAACCCTCAATTCTTCTTCATCGAGGCTAGTGGCAAATATTACTTGACCACCATATTTCGAAGACTGAGCAGCCTTCGTAATCAAGTTTGTAAAACTAACCTTACTTGCCTCATGCTGCCTTGGCTCATCAAAAACAACAAAACCACCATGCCTTACGTTGTCCTCGGTACCAGCTAGCTCCATAAGAGATAAAGTATAAGACCAAATAATTCTTATATAATCACTAGCTGAAGTCTCGGCGACAATATCGTAGCCTTCCTGTTCAGGACGTAATGTTTGTTGTGAGACAGTTACAGAATTTATAGCAGAGGTTTTAAATCCGAATTCTTCAAGGTTGTTCTTTATCAAGCCTTCCAACTTTCGTATTACCAAAGCTCTGTTAGAAACGCTCTTGCCCTTTTTTATCTGTTTTAATGAACCAGAAGCAGTAGTCCAAGAGGAATGTACAGAGTAAACTCTTTCATTAAGTTTGTCTTGGGTCTCCTTCAGTTTTTGGACATCTTTCAAGAGTGATTCGGCCTGAATTTTCTCTCTAAGAATTGTTTTTACTTCTCCATTAATATCTTCAAGATCAGAGCGGAGTGTTTCTATGCTTTCCCGCTCAACTTCCATCCTTGATAGGACAAGCTTATATTCGGATTTAAGATCCTGAAGTTGACGTAAACTCTTATCTCTAATTGAGGTGAAAAAATCTAGCTGGTTTTTTAAAAAAGCTATATTTTCATCAAGCGACATTGGACGTCTTTTGGTTGAAGTATTGCCCAATGTGTCATACAAATCACTTTCACAAATAGGACATTTTTCAGTGTCGAGGTCACTGGATATATCGCTTCCAACGCTTCTCAGTCTTTTAAGTTGTTGGTATTGGTCGTAGTCGTGCCGTAAAGTGGCCAGCTTACTCTCTGCATCTGAAATTGAAAGCATAGTAACCTCAATAGATATTGAGCACTCCTCGGTTTGCCTTCTAAGAACGCGTATCGCTGCAAGCTTGGAATTAAGCACTTCATCGCCTGGTGACTTTTGTGCTACATCCATAGCCAGCTTATCGATCAATCTTTTTAAAGATTTCTCTTGCTCATATACACTCACGAAAACATCGTTTTCGAGATAGCTGAACTCTATTCGGGGGAGTAAGTCTTTTTTATCTATGCTACCTAGCCTACTTACTTTGACCTCGTTAAAATCAGCAACACTTTCAGAAAAAGATTTAATTCCATCCCAGTCGGACTCATAAGCCTCAAGCTGGAGCTTTAACTTTGCGAGCTTTTTTTCGTACTCGAAGCTATCTATTCCTAGGCAAAACTCAGCGGCTGCCTTTTTTACGTTTTTAATACCATAGTGTGTAGGGCTATTTGCCTGAATCTCTGACCATCCGCGCTTCTGTTCGATAAAAAATAAAGGAAAAATGCATTCTAAATACAGCTTCGTTTCTTTCCCTTCAAAAGTAACTACATTTGGGAGGTACCAACCAATGAAACTTGCTAGCCAGTTATGAAAGCCTTTTTCACTAACAGCTGACCCAACATTACCAGCGGATCCTAGAAAATAGTCGGAAGACTGACTATCGGTAACAACGGTTACTTTATTATCATCGCCTAATATATCGCGGCTCAATATAGCCGATTTACCATTTCTATTTTCGATGGATATAGAAACGGAAGAATGACGTACAAAATATGGGGTTTCTTCTGTTTTATTGTCGTAGATCACCTCATATAAAGATTTAGGAAAAGGTCTCTTTCTACTGGGGCCAAGTATGGATTCAAGACCCAACCCATAAGCCACTGAATTGATGCAAGTTGACTTACCTGAAGAGTTCTCAGCTCGAATAATATTCAAGCCATCTTCAAATGGGATGGATGTTGAAAAACGACCACCATTAGTATCTGCAGAAATTTCAATTCTTCGAATTCTTAAACCGAGCATTACTTAATCCCACCTGTAAGACCCTTAACTTTATTATCGCTAAGCTTCTTTCCTAATTGCTTCAAGAAACAAACTTCCTCATCCATTATGTTATTTTCGACTAAAAGTGAAAATAACTCCTCGCCAGTGTCTGTGACAAAAATCTTGTCATTTTCCAAAGATAGGAATCCTTTAGCGATTGAAAACTCAACGGCTTTAAAAGTGGCTGTATCAATCGAAACTAAAGGGATATTTTCCGACCGATTCAAGAGGTAGTCTTCGTACTCTTGCCATCTATTTTTTCTTATTAACATCCAAACTAGGATATTAACTTTTTTCGAACTCAAATATTTTTTATCTCCTGAAACGACAGATACACATATTAAAATGAGGCAAATTCTCCACAACGGCCTCATTTCAATTGTTACAGAATATGGCTTATCACTAACAATAGGCTTTACATTTAGCTCTTTATTCATGACTCAAAATCCATATAACATTGGGCAAGCCATTTAGACAAATATCCAAAAGACAATGACTGAACATTTTTTTCCGACATAAACTTCGAATGCTTAGAAAACGCAGACTTATTACCATCTACGATACTTTTAACGAACCCTTTATCTTTCGCTGAAAAAAATGCGTCTTCTCTCATGTTCTCAAGCTGGGCGCGAGCAGTGTCTTCAATCATTTCATATAGATCTGGATGTTCTTCACGGAGCTGATCAAGAAACTTTTCCATCTGAATATACTTTGTAAAAATTTCATCTTGGAACCCCTCTGAGCTTTCGCCCATTAAAGCCACTGACTTTCTAACTACATTCCCTGAAAATTCAGTATTTCCATCCTTCCAGGCATCTTTTTCCACTTCGCTAATGCTAAGCAGAGGAATATCAATAGCTTTGCTATAAACTCCTTGCGCGTATAATTTTCCGTCAGGGTAGCTATCAGCTGTCTCTACTTTTACAAGAAACTCATCATTGTTGATATACGTAATATTTTCTGCGATTACTTCCCTTTTTTTAGTATTGCAGTAACCTATTAAATCCTTAGATTTAAACTCAGGTGTGAGAAGAACCCATTGATGTACAGTAACATCATCAATCATTTTAGCTATTTTGATCTCGTTAGTTTTTAGCTTCTTAAGGTCTTCACGAATTTTTTTCTGAATTTTCTTTTTATAAGACGCCATATCAACGCCTTTATCAGGGCAGTAACACTGAAAGAGTGTCCCATCAATAGTATAAAACTCTAGCCCTAAGTCTCCGCCGTCTTCATCTGGGACAGACCAGAAATTTTTCGCACCGTAATGTTGGCGCAACATTATTTCACAGAAAGCCTCCCATTCCTTTGGGGAAAGGTTGTCAACAAAACTGCTCATTCAGTATTCCTAAAATTCAATATTTAGCTCACTTGCTTTGCATAACGCTTAAAGCAGCCGCGCAGTATGCGTCGGATGGCTTTTCTTGTTATGGCGACTTGGCACAACAAACAGCATGATAGACAAAATTACGGTACATATAGCTAATAGGTAAAGAGAATTCACCAGTAGCCCCCACCCTGTTGGCACGTTAGCTAAGTCTATTTGAATTCCAAAAATCTGCTGAAGAGCCAATAAGTTAACAACGTTAATGGGTAGTGTTAACCAGAATAATAATACCCACCATGCTGATAACTTTATATCCCTTAACCGTCTAACAATGATTGGCTGTAACAAGGTGAGATATATAAGGGCAAGCAAGTTTTTAATTAGTGCATATTGAACTATACCGGTTTCAGGCAAAGGATAAATTGATTCTCTTAAATAGCTCACCAAGTAGGCTATAGCCGCTAAGACAATAACAGCCAAGAGAAACTCTTTTCTGCATGCAGTTCCTTTGAATGAAAATAGAGATTTCATTTGCTACTCGCCATAACGCCTCAAGAAGGGGCGCCGGTTACGGCGTCCCGCTTGCTTGAATTGTTATGTGTTTTGCCTATTGATTCATTAACAAGTTTAGAAAATTCACCGTAATATATGGTGTCGAGCTTAAGCATTTCCCATGCTTGTTGAAATGCTGACTTCGAAAAAGCGAACTTCATGCCAGTTTCCCACTCACACCAGGTCTCTTGATCGATATTTCCCTTTCTCTTTAGGAAATATTCTTCACTACATAGGTCGAAGTAAGCTCGCATATACCTCATGGTCTTATCTTTGATTTCTGGTTCTAGGGAGCCATAATCAAAATCATCTTCGTTAATCGACTCCGGAAAATTCAGAGTGATTTCTTGATAGCGGCGAGTATATTCAGAAAAAAAATTGAGCTGTAATTGCTTTTGAAAGCTTCGCACAGTAAACCAAAGCGCAACTGCCGTAATGAATACACCTATTATTGATACCACCTCAGCAACCTCCTTGATTGTTAAGCACATAGCTTGATGTCCTGATTACACATAACGCCCAAATAATGGGCTAAGTAATGTTGGCTAAAATAGTGAGGAACGAACGGTAGCCAACTGTTACGTGTCCCTGTTTATTTGCTTGTTATACGGACGAGATGCCATTACTCACTTTCAAGCCTTTCTTTAATCTTAGATTGAAGTTTAGCAGTCCCATTTTGTAAATCTGTTTGCATTGTTACCATAACTTCGTTTTGGATAACTCCTTGCTTTTGAATTAGCTTCTTACCAACAGGAGTACGGTAAAAATCATTTATTTCTTTCATGTCTTGCATTGAAAAATACTTACGGTACACGGGAGTATGAATTTTCAGTAGGTATTCTTCTGTTATATAAGTTTGATAATAATGATTACTAATAACCTCTAGAATAATATTGACCTTTTTGGGGTCTATCTGTTCAGGGCCGTTTAACAGGTTTTGTTTTTGAATATACAACATGTTATCTAACATCAGTTTTGTGTTAGATACTGCATTTGTTACTTCCAAGTATTCAACCATATATGAATCAAATGTTTCCTTTTCACTTGAAGTAGCATTGAATGCCAATAGGCTTACAACAAGGGTAATTAATAATCTACTCATGACAGTTCCGTATAACGCTTAAAACAGTTGCGCGCAGAGCGCGTCGAAATGGTTTTTCTTGTTATGTATTTGGTAGTAGCCATATGTAAAGTGGCAATGTAATCCATAAGCTTCCGAACACTCCATGTTTAATTAAGTGACCTTTATTTCCATGCTGTGAACCAAAATAAACAGCTACCACCAAAACCAGTACAGCAACAAATATGGCCCAAAACATACTAATGAAAATTGAAGGCCAAAGAATACACACGCCAATAAGACTGCCTTGCACAACTGTCCTGATAGCTGCTTTCTGACTTTCTTGATTCTTAGTCGTTACCCAAACCATACTGATATAAAGGCTTGCGCAGACAAAAGTAAAAAGCAATATCTTCATGGTTGATTACACATAACAGCTAAATATATGACAAATTGTCGCGATTAAACACGACAAGTTGTCATATATCTCCGAGAAAGGATATTAAGAAGGGGGTGTGACGTATTGAATTTCATCTGCTTTCCTTGCTTGAGGATTTCTCATCCTTGGAGAAAATTACATCGTTGTCTTACTATCCTTACATAAAGATCTAACGGATTAAATACTGTACATAAAAACAGAATAAGAATGTAGCACGTCTTCCCATTTCTACAGTCGATACGCAATCACGGATCGCGGGCATCGCCCCCATAGAAAAAAGAAAATCTTAACTGTTTGCTCACGGGGTGAGCGCCTACACAGGCCGATGGGCGTCGATAATAATCAGGTACAGGCGCGATAACACGCTCCCATTTGACCTGAGCGATCAGGTCAAATGGATAGTATTGTGCTTATAGCTTACAGGCGCCGCCTAAGCAGTCGTCAAAGTCCATACTTTCTAGCTCTTGGCGGGTTTCTTGTGCGGCTTTTAAGCGTTGTAGCATCTCACCTTCTGCGCCTTGATCAGTGCTGATACCCGCTTTTTCAAATACGCTTAAAAGTAGGTTTAGCTCTTCTAAGTTAAATTCATTCATAATTAGTATTCCACTCTTTTTACTGATCGGTGATTAATAGGTGATCGACTAGCATCTGTACACTTTTTCGGCCACGGAATTCGTTTACATCTAAACGATAGATAACCCGTACATGGGTTTTCGATTCATCCGGCCATTGGTCCATATCGGCATTAAACTGTATCGCATCTACCGCTAATCCTGAAGCGGGTTCCATCAATACCATTTTCAGATGGCGATGGCCGACAATTCGTTGCTGTAGGAGTGAAAACTCACCCTCAAACAATGGCTCTGGAAATTGATGACCCCAAGGGCCGGCATCACGGAGCATTTCAGCTAACTCAATGGTCATATCATTGGCACTTAATGCACCATCGGTAATCACTTGTTGTTGTAGATCCGCATCTGATAACTGCCGTCTCACTTCGCTATCAAAGGCTTGCTGAAATAAGCCTAGATCTTTATCACTGATCGTTAATCCTGCTGCCATGGCATGACCGCCAAATTTACGCAGAAGTGCGGGGTGTTTCGCTGCGATCGCATCTAAGCCATCTCGAATATGAAAACCGGGAATTGAACGGGCCGAGCCTTTAAGTTCTCCCTCATCACCTTGAGCAAACGCGATAACAGGCCGATGGGTTTTCTCTTTGATTCTGGAGGCTAAAATACCGATCACACCTTGGTGCCATTCTGGCTCATAAAGCGATAACCCGTAAGGTAAGGCTTCATCATCTAGCTGAAGGTGCGCCAACAGATCTAAGGCTTGTTGTTGCATCTCCTGCTCTATGCCTTTGCGCTCTTGGTTAAGGTCATTTAGCGTCGCAGCTAGTTCTTTTGCTTGCTGCTCAGATTCAGTCAATAGGCATTCAATACCGATCGACATATCCTCTAAACGCCCTGCAGCGTTTAGACGTGGCGCTAAAGCATAGCCTAAGTCAGAGGACGCTATTTTATGCTGTTGGCGACCTGATAGTTCAATTAAGGCTTTGATACCGGGTCGACAGCGACCCGCTTTAATGCGTTGTAAGCCTTGATAGACCAGCACACGATTATTCTGTTCTAAAGGAACCACATCGGCCACAGTGCCTAAGGCAACAAGATCAAGAAGGCTGCCGAGGTTAGGCAGTGCTAACCCCTGCTCCTCAAACCACTTAAGCGCTTGCAGTTTACGCCTTAGTGCGATCATCACGTAGAAGATAACACCTACGCCGCAGGTCGATTTAGCGCTAAAACGGCAATCGGGCTGATTAGGGTTCACTATGGCATATGCCGCTGGAAGCTCTTGGCCAGCAAGGTGATGATCCGTCACGATTACATCTAAATTAGCGATGTTAGCGGCGGCAACCCCTTCAATACTGGAGATACCATTATCAACAGTAATCAATAGATCAGGGGCTTGCTTTAACGCCTCCATCACAATCTCGGGACTTAGGCCGTAACCATATTCAAAACGATTTGGAACAAGGTAGCTGACCTCTTCCGCACCCATCATGCGTAAAGCCAGTACCGCCACCGCTGTACTGGTTGCGCCATCACAATCAAAGTCGCCAATAATCATGATTTTTTCACGCTTTTTAAGCGCAACCACTAAGCGTTCGATGGCAGCATCCATACCGGCTAAACCGCTATCGGGCAGCAACTCTTTTAAGTTGCGCCCTAACCCCTCTAAATCGTGAATACCACGAGAGGCATAAATTCGTGCAAGAACGGGATTAGTTTGCCTAAATATTGGTAAGTTAGAGTCGGTGTCTTGACGTTGAGTGATAACCAGTTCTTTCATTAAGTTTCTGCTGTTCCATCCAATAAAGGCTTAGGTTGTAAAAGGTTGGAGTTTTCAGGTTCCGGTTTTGACTGATCTATATTTTGCTGCGACGTTTTTGACGCGCTTACATCTAAAGGACGGGGAAACAACTCAGCAGTTTTATCTGTCAGATAATAGGCACCTAAACCGATCCATTCTCGAACGACCTGATTAAGCTCCGCCATATTGGCATTAAGACTGAGCTGGATTTGACTATTCAACTGTCTAAAATCAACAGGGTAAGGAATAACATCAACACCCGCCTGACGATAAACACCCACGGAGCGTGGCATATGAAATGCGGAGGTCACAAGCAGCCATTTACCGCCAACCAGATCATCTACTTTATCTGTTTTTTTAAGCTCATCAATAATTTCACGGCTATATATTGCATTTTGGAAGGTATTTCGTGAATCCCTTTCGACAATAAGCCGTGCACCTAAACCTTGCTCGGTCAGCCACTGCTTAGCCACATCACCACCGCGATATTCAGGCTTTAATAATGAACCTGAGCCACCGGTAAAAATAACTTTAGCCTGTGGATAACGCAACATCAGAGCAGGTAACACCATAAGTCTTTCCGCAGCACGGTTGAACTGAGGCATATTATGTACAGCGGACAGCTCCGCTTCTTCACCTCCACCTAACACTATAATACCGGCAATAGGCGCTTCAAGCTGAGTAAGATCTGGCTTAGGAAAACGTTGTTCTAAAGGCTCGAGAAGGTAGTTAGCGATCGGGAATACACTTAAAGCCAGCATAATTAACACTGAACTCCAGACCATTAACACCCCTAATAATCTGCGCCAAAGTAGTAAGCCAACAAATAACATGAGTAGCAAAAAATGATCTGGCTGAACCACTACCCAGAATATTTTCGACAAGTAAAAAAACAGATCAGTCATCGCAGTTATTCCTTTGCTTTAACACAAAAAGATCAATCGCCAGATACAAAAAACCCGACACAAACAAGGTCGGGTTTTGAGAGTATCATATTCAAACAATTAATTATTCTGAATGAACATGACTCGCGATAAACTGCTGAACTGTATTTAGATCGTTATCTAACACGTCTAGCTTTTCTTCACGCTCAAAAAGATCAACCATATGGGCTGGCAACTGAGGGGATTCCAAACCCGCTTTAACAACAGGCTCAGGGAACTTAACCGGATGCGCAGTCGCTAAAGTGATCATCGGTACAGACTTATCACGGTTGCATTCACGCGCGGCTTTAACACCAATCGCTGTATGCGGATCGAGTAGGTATTCTGTCTCAGCGTAGACTTGTTTGATTGTTTCGCAGGTCGCGTCATCATCAACTGCACAGCTATCAAATAGCTCACGCACTTTATCCCAACGGTCAGAATCAAGTTCAACCGATTCTTTCGAGAAACGTGCCATTAGATCATCAATGGCCGCCCCATCTTTGCCGTATACATCAAACAACATACGTTCAAAGTTTGACGACACCATAATATCCATAGACGGTGATAAGGTATGAACCAGCTCACCTTTGGACATATCGTTACCGGAGATAACACGGTGCAAAATATCGTTACGGTTAGTAGCCACAACCAACTGCTTGATCGGCAAACCCATCTGCTTAGCTAGATAACCGGCAAAAATATCACCAAAGTTACCTGTAGGCACAGAGAAGCTCACTTCACGTTCTGGACCACCGACAGCAAGCGAAGCTGAGAAGTAATAAACGATCTGGGACATAATACGCGCCCAGTTGATCGAGTTTACTGCCCCTAGCTTCATCCCTTTAAGGAAGTCTTGATTAGCAAAGCTATCTTTAACCATCTGCTGACAATCGTCGAAGTTACCTTCTAAAGCAATGTTAAACACATTGTCTTTAATAACGGTTGTCATCTGACGACGCTGCACTTCTGATACGCGGTTATGCGGATGCAGAATAAAAATATCCAGATGTTTACTATGGCAGCAGCCTTCAATCGCCGCTGAACCTGTATCACCTGAAGTTGCCCCCATAATCACTAAATGTTCACCACGCTTTTCAAGTGCGTAATCCATCAAGCGACCTAGCAACTGAAGTGCGAAGTCTTTAAATGCCAAGGTTGGGCCATGAAAAAGTTCTAGGATCCACTCATTAGTGCCTAGCTCTTTCATCGGTGCGACAGCAATATGATTGAAACCCGCATAGGTCTCATCAATCATCTGCTTCAGATCTGCATCGGCTACGCAGTCATCCACAAATGGCTTTATCACTTTATAAGCCAATTCGTTATATGGCAGACCGACCCAAGAGGCGATCTCCTCTTTGCTGAAAGTAGGCAATGTTTCTGGCACATATAGGCCACCATCACTTGCTAAACCAGCTAGAAGAACCTCTTCAAAATTCATTGCCGGAGCTTTTCCCCGGGTAGAGATATATTTCACGGGACTACTCCTTAACGGCCAAAATTTTCAACGCGAATACGAGTAACACTACCGTTAATCTCATCTAGCGCTTCGATTTTTGCAATTGCATCATTCATCTTCTGCTCAACCACAGTTTGGGTCAAAATAATAACCGGCACTTGGTCTTCGCTTGTTGCTTTCTGAATAATGGCTTCAATATTGATGCCTTCGCCACCCAGAATACTGGTAATCATTGCCAGCACACCCGGTTTCTCTTGGGCATTCATGCGTAGATAGTAGGCAGTTTCTGTCTGCTCCATTGGCAGAATCGGTGCATCTGATAACTCTGATGGCTGGAAGGCCAAATGAGGTACGCGATTATCACGATCAGCGGTCAAAGTACGAACGACATCGACTATATCGGCCACAACAGCGGAAGCAGTTGGCTCAGAGCCAGCACCCGGCCCGTAATACATAGTTTGGCCAACCGCATCGCCATCAACCAAAATTGCGTTCATCACACCGTTTACATTAGCGATAAGCGCAGACTCAGGAATCAGTGTTGGATGCACTCGCAGCTCCACACCTTTATCCGTATGACGGCTAACACCTAAATGTTTGATACGGTAGCCAAGCTCTTCAGCATACTGCACATCATCGCGAGTGATTTTGCTGATGCCTTCAGTAAAGGCTTTGTCGAACTGCAAAGGGATACCAAACGCGATAGAGGCTAAAATCGTTAACTTATGAGCCGCATCAATACCTTCAACATCAAAGGTTGGATCAGCTTCTGCATAACCAAGCGCTTGAGCTTCAGCGAGTACATCGTCAAAATCACGCCCTTTATCGCGCATTTCGGTCATGATGAAGTTGCCTGTACCATTAATAATACCGGCTAACCAATTAATCTTATTCGCAGACAAACCTTCACGGATCGCTTTGATGATCGGGATACCACCGGCAACCGATGCTTCAAATGCAACCATGACATTCTTTTTCTGCGCAGCTTCGAAAATCTCATTACCATGAACAGCGATTAAGGCTTTGTTCGCAGTTACAACATGCTTACCATGCTCTATAGCTGTCAGCACAAGTTCTTTTGCTACGTCATAACCACCGATCAACTCAACAACTACATCAATTTCTGGGTTTTTAGCCACCGCAAAAACATCATCTGTAAGCTGTATACCTTTGGTATCACAGTCCGGATTAGTGTGACGAGCACCAATTTCTTCCACTATGATTTTACGTCCTGCCCGACGAGCAATCTCTTCGGCATTTCGCTTCAGCACATTGTATGTGCCACCACCGACTGTACCTAATCCACAGATACCTACTTTGACCGGTTTCAAACTTGCACCTCGCATGCTGTTGAACAACTATTTCTCACAGTATATATACCTATTGAGTCATAACTGTGATTTAGAAATCTAACGGAAACAGATAAACCAACTTAGCCAATAAACATTGAAACATGGCAAATTGATCCACTTACATAAGTTCCGTAAAAATGAGCCGAGTATTATAGCCAAAACAATGCAATAGCTCTATCTCTGCAATCATTCTGTAGCAACAAATAAATAAGGGAGCCTAGGCTCCCTTATTATTAAGAATATAAACGAACTTACTGCAGTTTTAACGCTTTCGCTAATTGCGCCGCAGGGACATAACCTGGCAGCAAACTACCATCAGATAGAACAATGGCAGGAGTACCAGTAACCCCCATGCTTTGACCCATATTAAACTGTTCCATCACAGGGCTATCACAAGTTTTAGATGTTAGCTCTCCGTTACCTTTAGCTGCATCCATCGCTTTCCGACGGCCGTCTGCACTTTCAGCACACCAAATGGATACCATGTTTCTGTAGGTTGCAGTGCCTGCACCTTGTCGAGGAAAAGCCAGATAATTAACTTGGATACCCATAGCAGTCAATTTAGGCACTTCGGCATGCAGTTTACGGCAGTAAGGACAATCCACATCGGTGAACACATTAATTGTCGCTTTTAATTCGCCTTCAGCAGGGTAGACAACCATTTGTTCAGGATCGATTTTGGCAAGGGTCTCTTTTCTGATAATGCTCTGTTTCTGTTCTGTCAGATCAATAAAACCTTCAGACTCACTAAACTGAAACAACTTACCTAATAAGAAATATTTGCCTTGCTCATCGGAATAGAGGACTTCACCAGTGTTCAATAACACCTCATACATTCCATCCACTGGAGCTTTGACCACGGTCTCAACTTGGAGACGCGCATTAACCTTTTGCAGGTTCTGCGTAATCAGCTCCTCAGGACTTGCTGCTTGGGCATTAATACTCAAACTGCTCATTAACAGCATGGTCGATATTAAGATTTTTTTCATCATTTCCCTCTAACTATTCCAACTGCCTAATTGCGTATTATATCTAGGACTCTATTTTCCTGGCGAAGTTCCAGTAATTAACCCCGCGGATGATGGGTTTGATGCAAAGACTGTAATCTTTGTTGGGCCACATGGGTATAAATTTGCGTAGTTGATAGATCACTATGCCCCAATAGCATCTGCACCACTCTAAGATCAGCCCCATGATTCAGCAGATGTGTCGCAAATGCATGTCTAATTACATGGGGTGATAACGGCTTATCAACACCCGCAACCAAGGCGTAATGTTTTATACGATGCCAAAAGGTTTGCCGTGTCATCTGCTGCCCTCGCCGGCTAGGAAACAGCACATCACTCACATTCTCACCCAATAGAATAGGCCGAACCTGCACTAAATAACGCTGTACCCAACTAATCGCTTCTTCACCTAACGGGACCAAACGCTCTTTGCCGCCCTTACCCATTACGCGAATCACACCTTGATTCAAATTTACTTCAAATAACTGCAAACTGACTAATTCAGTAACACGTAACCCTGTAGCATAAAGGACTTCTAACATAGCACGATCACGAAAGTGGATAGGATCGTTTAGTTCCGGCGCCTCTAAGAGGCGCTCAACATCATCTTCCGTCAATGTTTTAGGTAAACTTCGTCCCTTTTTCGGGCTATCTATTAAGAGTACCGGATCTTCACTAATTAGTTCTTCACGTAACAGATAACGATAAAACCCTCTCAAGCATGAGAGCATTCGGGCCGTCGAGCTCGCACGTAAGCGCTCTTTAACTCTCCACCCTAAATACTGCTGTAACTCAGATCGAACACAGGAGATAAGGTGTCCTCCGCGCTGATTTAACCACAAACCAAACTGATTCAGATCTCGACGATAGGAGGAAAGCGTGTTTGCACTCAAGCCTTTTTCCATCCAAATAGCATCTAAATATGTATCAATGAGCTGGCTATCTTTATCACTTAGAACAACAGCAGTTTTAATGGAAGACGACACAATCACTCCATCCAACACAAGATAGATACATAGAACAGCAAGAGGAATTAATAATAAAGGCGCGCACTTTGAATTTTATCCCGAGAGATCGGATAAGTCGCAGTTCCGCGACCATCCACTAAACGATGTTCAACGGTAATCACATCAGGATTCACATCAATCAAACGGCCTTCAACTTTACGTCCAAAATAGGTATACAAAATCACCGGCTCACCTAAGTGGGGCTCTAAATTCGACAGCTCAACGGGCTTAAAGGTTTTTTCATTTTTCTGCTGCTTCAATCGTTTTAGAGCATGCTGATTACGGCGCTCATAAACAGGAGAAGGCATAGCTATACTCATATCAAAATGTTCTGCATCTTCTTCAGGAAGCGCGCTTGATACTTGTTCTTCCAGCACCTCATCAGCACCTACATTCAACTCATGCAGTAAGCGCTCCCCCTCAGGATCAGGCTCATTCCAAGCAACACCCTCCCAAGAGACAGCCTTACCATTAAATTCCATATATGGATTTAAAGCATCCAAGAGGTCCGTTGGTTGCTGAATTAATGCCATTGACTGCATACCGAACCCTTGTGGAATATCAACACGCAGATAAAAAGAACCGCCGGGGTTATTTAAACTATCAATAGCATCAAACAAAGGTTTAGGGACTGTCCAACCTTCATAATTTAGCCGTCTATTTAACATCTCAGCATAGCGCTGACGATAATCCTGTACTGGTTCTTTATTTAAAGCCGCACAAAATTTGTTTTTACGGACGTTATATCCGCGGTCATAAAAACGGGTTTTAATTCTTTTTAACTGCGGTTGAGCAAACACGATTGTCTGCATATTTAACGTGTCGCTTGTGACACCAATATTCATAGAGATGCTCGCATCAGCCATCTGCGCAGTTTTACTTTGCAGATCAAAATTGAGCTGCTTGTCTACTTTATCAAAAGTATATTGGATAGAGAGATCGCTACGAATGCGGCTATAGCCCATTTTGCGAACATCCGCGATCGAAAAGAAATGCAGATCACCACAAGCTAAAGTGTCGTAACTTGGACCTACTTGGCGCTGCGCATCGGCGGCCATTCGCCCCCAATCCTGCATATAACCACTTTGGAGGTTAAGATCTATCCCTGTAATCTCAATATTAAATGATTCTGGCAGCTCACCTTTGGACAACTGCTCATTCAAACTAAGGATAAATCCCCACGAGGGCGCTTTTAAAGTCGTAGCATCAATCCCTATTTCGCCTTTCATGCCAGCAGGAATAAAACTCATGCCACGCAGACCAACCTCAGATTGAAACAGGTCGATATAAATATCTTGGTATTTCATATCAGCATAAGGAGAGATATCACGAGCAAAGTCATCTGCGAACTCAGATACTTTCCACCAAACAAATCCATAAGCTCCGGCAAATAGTAAGACGGGAACTAGGATAACTAAACATAATGAAACAATGTGCTTGATGGTTTTGTTTTTCATAGGCTGACCTAAGATTAACTCCCTGTACCCAAAACTTGCGAAACTAGCCGCTTTTCAACCCTAATATTATGGGCGTGGATATTCAACTCTGTCCAATCTTTATAACAGATATTAAGATCAGTTAAACACTAGACATAAAAAAAGCGACCGAAGCCGCTTTTTTAATAAAAGAAAAAGTAGGTGATTAACCCAATTTTTCTTTAATACGTGCAGATCTACCACTACGCTCACGCAAGTAGTAAAGTTTAGCCTGACGTACAGCACCACGACGCTTAACTTCGATGCTATCAACGGTAGCACTGAAAGTTTGGAAAGTACGCTCAACACCCACACCGTGAGAAATTTTACGTACAGTGAAAGCAGAGTTCAGACCGCGGTTACGCTTACCTAGAACTACACCTTCAAACGCCTGCAGACGAGTACGCTCGCCTTCTACAACTCTAACCTGAACTACAACAGTATCACCTGGTGCAAATTCTGGTACTTCTTTATTCATTTGTTCAGCTTCAAGCTGCTGAATAATTAGGTTTTTGCCGCTCATCGCTTGCTCCTAAACATTCAACCTTCGGACCCTTGGGTCTCCCGGATAAAATCGGTTAACAATGACTTTTGCTCAGCGTTTAACTCAAGAGATTCGAGCAGGTCAGGTCGGCGCTGCCAAGTCCTTCCCAGCTGTTGTTTCAGACGCCAGCGTCTGATCTCTTTATGGTTGCCGCTCAGCAACACTTCAGGTACCTGCATATCATCATACTGTTCCGGCCTAGTGTAGTGCGGGCAATCTAGCAATCCATCACAAAACGAATCCTCAGTAGCTGAATCTTGATGTCCTAAAACACCAGGAACCAAACGAGAAACTGCATCAATCATAGTCATCGCGGGCAATTCCCCACCACTAAGCACAAAATCGCCTAGCGACCACTCTTCATCAATCTCTGCATCTATTAGGCGCTCATCAATACCTTCATAGCGCCCTGCTACCAGAATCAGCTTCTTGCGAGAAGCTAGCTCCTGCATACCCTGATGATCCATACGTCGTCCCTGTGGGGATAGGTAAATAACTTTTACCTCGTCGCCCGCAGCGTCTTTTGCCGCATGAATAGCATCCCTAAGCGGTTGAAATTTCATCAACATGCCTGGGCCGCCACCATAAGGGCGGTCATCTACAGTTTTATGCTTATCATGCGTGAAATCCCGAGGATTCCAGCACTGCATCTGTATCAAACCGTTTTTTACTCCTCGCCCTGTAACGCCGTAGCAACTAATTGCATCAAACATTTCAGGAAAAAGAGTTACCACACCAAACCACATGGTTCAGAATTCCGGGTCCCAATCGACCCGCATGGTACCTGTTTCAAGGTCAATATTTTTTATCACCTGGTCAGGAAGATAGGGCAACAGTCGCTCTCTTTGATCGAGACTGTCAGCCGTTCCCTTCACAACTAGCACATCATTTGAGCCAGTTTCTAACAGGTGGCTTACCTTGCCCAATAATTGATCGGACTCGGTATAAACTAATAGGTCTTGCAACTGACTCCAGTAGTACTCACCAGCGTCCAATTTAGGAAGCTGCTTTGCATCAACCGAGATTTCAAGCCCGCAATATTTACGCGCTACATCCCGATCGTCTACTCCAACCAGTTTTGCAACTAGCCCTTTACCATGGCGCTTACCGGTTTCCACCTCGAGAGGCTTCAATACACCGTTAACTTTTACCAACCACGGTTTGTAGGAAAAAATGTTTTCTATTGGATCAGTGTTAGAGTAAATTTTTACCCAACCCTTAATCCCATAGACAGCAGAAATCGTTCCGACAATGATATGTTCATTACTTGGATCACTGCTCATCTTTAACCCTGACCAAAAACCTAAAAATTACTTAGCTGCTTTAGCTTCTTTAACTAGCTTAGCAACGCGCTCAGATAGCTGTGCGCCTTTACTCTGCCAGTATTCAACACGATCAAGATCGATACGAAGACCTTCCTCTTGACCACGTGCTGTTGGGTTAAAAAAGCCCACACGCTCAATAAAGCGACCGTCACGCGCATTACGCGAGTCTGCTACTGAGATGTGATAGAACGGACGCTTCTTAGCGCCACCACGAGACAAACGAATAGTTACCATGCGTTAGATCCCTTTATTGAGTGGGTTTTAATATCGCCCACAGTTAGAAAAACAGCCTGTTTTTGAGGCAGACTGAACCATTAAAAATTAGGGCGGGAATTCTACTAGAATTACCCGCCCTAATAAAGTCTTTTCGCCGATTAATTAAAAAGGCTTACATCCCAGGGAAACCACCAGGGCCGCCCATACCACCAGGACCACCACCCATGCCCGGCGGTAACATACCTTTCATGCCGCGCATCATTTTGGTCATACCGCCTTTGCCGCTGAATTTTTTCATCATCTTCGACATCTGTTTATGCTGTTTAAGCAGGCGATTAATATCCTGAATCTGGGTTCCAGAGCCTTTAGCTATACGTTTTTTTCGGGAACCTGAGATAATATCGGGCTTACGACGTTCCAATGCGGTCATTGAGTTAATGATCGCTTCCATCTGATGCATACCCTTCTCGGCGTTTGCTGCACTGGCCGCTTGAGTCAGCTGACCCATGCCAGGAAGTTTATCAAGCATGCCCGCCATACCACCCATATTTTTCATCTGGGTAATCTGTTCACGGAAATCTTCTAGATCAAAGCCTTTACCCTTTTTAATTTTCTGGGCAAATTTTTCCGCTTTGGCTTTATCAATTTTCTGCTCTGCTTCCTCAATTAAGGAAAGCACATCGCCCATACCTAAGATACGGGAAGCAACACGATCAGGATGGAAAGGCTCTAAGGCATCAACTTTTTCGCCAACACCTAAGAACTTAATAGGTTTACCGGTGATCTGACGTACAGATAAAGCAGCACCACCGCGAGCATCACCATCGGTTTTGGTAAGGATAACACCGGTTAAAGGTAATACTTCGTTAAAAGCTTTGGCGGTATTTGCCGCATCTTGACCTGTCATCGCATCGACAACAAATAAGGTTTCTACCGGATTAACCGCTTCATGTAAGCGCTTAATCTCACCCATCATATCTTCGTCAACATGCAAACGACCCGCCGTATCAACCAAGACAACATCATGGTGTTGAATGCGAGCATGAGCGATTGCAGCGTTAGCTATATCAACTGGATCTTGATCAGCGGACGATGGGAAGAAATCAACCTGAACTTCAGCCGCAAGGGTTTCTAGCTGTTTGATAGCCGCCGGACGATATACGTCAGCAGAAACAACTAAGACCTTTTTCTTTTCCCGTTCACGTAGGTGACGACCTAGCTTTGCCACCGAGGTGGTTTTACCCGCCCCTTGAAGACCAGCCATCATAACAACTGCTGGAGGTACGACCGCTAGGTTCAGCTTTTCATTCGCCTCCCCCATGACCTTGACCATCTCTTCATTGACGATCTTTACAAATACCTGTCCTGGAGTCAGGCTTTTAGTAACTTCAGTCCCTACAGCACGCTCTTTAACGCTATTAACAAACTCTTTAACGACAGGGAGTGCGACATCCGCTTCGAGCAGCGCCATACGCACTTCACGCAGAGTACTTTTAATATTATCTTCCGTCAGTTTCGCCTGACCGGTCACTGAGCGTAACGTGTGCGTAAGTCGTTCTGTTAAATTCTCAAACATGTCCTGCCTCGACTTTCCCCCTGCGAAAGCGCTTCATAGATAAGCATATTATTAAGGGAAAAAGATAAACTAAGTTAATTATCGATACATTATACCGTACAAGAGCCATCCTGAGCAGCCCCTTTAAATTACTCTTTGTATCTCTATTGCTCTTCTTTAATCCGGCGCCTATCTGTGACAAACTAGCGCCTCATGCCATAACACTGTTCTACTTGAACGCTGGACAGAAGAGACTTAGATGCTAGCTATATCAACACTTGTTGCCGTAATGCTTTATAGCGCTGCTGGAATCCTACAGTGGCAAGTTATGCGCGGCAGTCGCCAACAGCCCCGTTATTTCAACCAACTACTAGGCGTGCTTGGCTTATGTTCCCATACTTTGGCGCTTTATATCGTACTCCACCAGCCAGATGGGATTAACTTAAGCTTCTTTAGTGTTAGCTCACTTATCTCTTGGCTCGTCGCTAGTATCGTTCTTCTTAGTAGCTTGCGCCAAAATATAGATAATCTTTTTATTGGTGTTTTTCCTATGGCCGCCATCGCTTCATTGGCCACACTGGCTACTGGGGTATCTGATGGAAAAATCTATAGCGGCGGCGTAATCGTCCATATTTTGCTATCGATTTTGGCGTACAGTATTTTTACGGTAGCAACACTACAAGCTATATTGCTCTCCTTCCAAATAGCAGCACTGAAACAGCATCATACTCGCGGACTTGTCTCATCCCTCCCACCACTACAAACAATGGAATGCTTGCTATTTGAGATGGTTTGGACTGGTTTGGTCTTATTAACCGCTGCGATGGTGACGGGCTTTATTGTTTTTGAAGATCTATTTGCACAACACTTAGTTCACAAAACTGCATTTTCTATCTGTGCTTGGTTTTTGTACGCAACCTTATTATTTGGCCGTATTAGCTTTGGCTGGCGCAGTAACACAGCAGTACGCTGGACTATTGCAAGTTTTATCACTCTCGCGCTTGGTTTTTTTGGCAGCAAAATGGTGATTGAATTACTCATCTAAGCCCTCTTCTATCAGATAACCACCTCTATTCGTCTAAATAGACAAAATGTAGGGGTAATAGCCCTTGACAGGTCAGGGGCCACATTTGAAAATGACGCTCCATTCATAAGATAGGCATACCGTCTTGGAAGACGCATCAATAGGATTTCTCCTTGGAATACTCTGTTTCTTAATTTTATGCTCTGCATTTTTCTCCAGTTCAGAAACCGGGATGATGTCGCTTAACCGATATAGACTGAAACATCTCGTCAAGAAAAAGCACCGTGGAGCACGTAAAGCCAGCAAATTACTAGAACGCCCCGACCGACTGATTGGCGTTATTCTGATAGGTAATAACTTTGTTAATATCTTAGCCTCCGCTATCGCGACCGTTATTTGCGTACGCCTATGGGGCGACACCGGCATTATGATCGCCACCTTTGGCCTAACAGTTATTATTCTTATCTTTGCGGAAGTGTCACCAAAAACAATGGCTGCGCTCTATCCGGAAAGAGTCGCTTTCCCTGCGTCTTATCTTCTTGCGCCTCTACTTAAAATATCTTACCCGCTAGTATGGGTGATAAACGGCATTACAAACACTTTCCTACGTTTATTTGGGGTCAATGTCACCGGTGACAATAATCACCACCTGAGCACTGAAGAGCTTAGAACATTAGTTAATGAGGCCGGTGCTCTACTTCCACAAAATAACCAAAGCATGCTGCTCGGCGTACTAGAGCTGTCTGAAGTAACAGTGAATGACATCATGATCCCTCGTAACGAAGTTATGGGAATCGACCTAGATGATGATATTGATACGATTATTGGCCGTTTGAGCAATACCGAGCATACACGCCTACCTGTTTACCAAGGTGAACTAAACAAAGTGGTGGGTATTCTCCATATGCGTAACCTTGCGCAGGTATTCCATGAAGGGAAGGTAACAAAAGCAGCCATTCTTCAAGTGATACGGGAACCCTACTTTGTACCTGAAAGTACGCCACTAGAAACCCAGCTCGTCCACTTTCAATCGCAAAATAGACGTATAGGCCTAGTGGTTGATGAATATGGCGATATACAAGGCATCGTCACATTAGAAGATATACTAGAAGAGATTGTCGGAGAGTTATCGTCTAGCCCTAGAGAGGCTGACCAAGATATATTTCCGCAAGAAGATGGCAGCTATTACATTGAAGGCAGTGCCTATATTCGCGATGTTAACAAAGCATTGGATTGGAATTTGCCTACCGATGGCCCAAAAACAATGAACGGCTTGATTACGGAAACCTTGGAATCCATTCCTGAGGCTAACGTCTGCTTGCAGTTAATGCACTATCATATAGAAACGCTGCAAATCAGTGATAATGTAATCAAGACGGCTCGAATAATAGCCTTCAAAAAAGAGCAGGAAGACTAACCCCTTTAATATAAAGATTGAGCGCCGCTAAAAATTGGCGCTCAATCAACCCTCTTCTCGCTCCAGCTTCTGCCTTACGCTTTGAACTTTATCATCCATCGTCTGCTCACGATCTGTTCGAGTGCCTAAACGCATTGAGGTTGTTATCCGTGGTGCGCCCATCTCATGCACCACCTCATGACAACGTTTGACCGCCGCCATCACCTCATCCCAATCCCCTTCCACATTGGTACCATAGGCATGCATCTCATGTTTCAAATGGGCATCATTTAGAACACGCTGACAGGCCGCTACATATTTTGAGACTGATACGCCCACCCCTAAAGGCACAATACAAATATCGATCATCACATTCATAACCAACAGACCCTAAAATTATTC
This sequence comes from Neptuniibacter sp. 2_MG-2023, assembly GCF_030547495.1. Lineage (NCBI taxonomy): Bacteria > Pseudomonadati > Pseudomonadota > Gammaproteobacteria > Oceanospirillales > Oceanospirillaceae > Neptuniibacter > Neptuniibacter sp. 2_MG-2023. Next base: position 21,550 of record NZ_JAUOQC010000005.1, read on the forward strand.
TGAAAAATCGCCCGATTCTCGCTGTTTGATCTTTTTCCAAACATCGACCTTCTCTTCGTTAGTGTAAACACCCCACTCAGCAATCTCGATACCACTACGCTGACAGGCAATACAAAGGTCATTTTCATCGAGCGCACATACACCGACACAAGGGTTTGGGATAGGTTTGTTTCTCTGTTCTGTCATTACTTACTCTTGTCGCTCTAAACCACGATTGTAACGGCGCATATTATCAACATAATGCTCAGCATTCTTTGTCAATTCAGCCACCTGTTCTACAGATAAGGGGCGCTTTATTTTAGCAGGTGATCCCACCACTAACGAATAATCCGGAATTTGCATACCCTCAGTGACTAAGGCATTCGCACCAATCAAACAGCCTTTGCCTATTTTTGCACCATTCAAAACAACAGCATTAATACCGATTAAAGAACCCTCTCCCACCTCACAACCATGCAACATCGCCTGATGCCCCACCGTCACATTTGAACCTATACGTAAGGTAAACCCTGGATCAGTATGTAAAACTGCACCATCCTGAATATTTGAACCTGAGCCGATGATAATGGGGTCGTTATCACCACGGATCACCACATTAAACCAGACACTACTGCAATCATGCAGCTCAACATTACCGATAACCGTCGCATTTTCTGCCACAAAATGCTCTTTACCTATTAATCTGACACTTTGCCCCTCAAGGGAATACAACATTACAGCTTCTCCTACTCACGCAAAAAATGTCTAACTGCATATTCAGGCCTCGGTTTCATTGGAATATCAGCACCGCACCCTTCATTTAAAAGCTCAACCAACATATAAGCCGTTAAGCCCCAAATAATATGCCCTTGATACTCCCATGCGGGAACATAAAGTGATTTCCCCTTAAAGCGTATCTCATCTGTTGAGTAACGCTGATCCGCTAAGAAAAAACTTAGCGGGACACTAAATATCTCATCAAGTTCACCTAAGTTCGGTACCAGCTCAACCGTTTTAGGCACAACGCCCACCCAAGGCGTAACCTGCAAACCGTGCTTAGAAAGCACTTGCCCTAAAGGACCGATAACATCAACCAATGAAGGCTGCAAACCCACCTCTTCATGAGCTTCACGCAACGCGGTAAATAATAGATCTGTATCGGTCTCATCATATTTACCGCCAGGAAATGCTATCTCCCCACTATGGGTTGAGAGTGTGGCGGCTCGTTTAGTTAGAATAACTTCTGGATCATCATCATCCGTTAATGCAATAAGCACACTGGCTTGCGGTCGGTTTGATGAAAACCGAGCGGGAGTTAATCCAGTTAAACGTTTTCGTATAGTCGTTATCATATAAATATCATTATTATTCACTCTGCTTTAATCATACCCTTAAGCACAGCGACAAATTAAGTAAGATTTTATAGACTCTCTATCTCTTTGCGATATTTATAATCTATAGACTCGCAAACCACTAGCAGCACGCTTAAGGATGTAGGATGAAATTTTGTTCCAATTGCGCAAACCCTCTTCGCTTAGGCATCCCCGACGAAGACAATTTACCGCGTCATATTTGTGATAACTGCGAGACAATTTATTACCAGAATCCCAAAGTTATCACCGGCTGTTTACCGGTTTATCAAGATAAGGTCTTACTCTGCAAACGCGCAATTGAACCCAGAAAAGGCTACTGGACACTGCCCGCAGGATTTATGGAAAACAATGAATCCACTATGGAAGGAGCATTACGAGAAACTTATGAAGAAGCCAATGCTCATGTCGAAATCAGCCATCTCTATACCTTAACCTCTATTGTTCACGTTAATCAGGTGCAACTTATCTATCTCGCCCATTTAGACAAGCCAGAATATGCACCGAGCAATGAATCCCTTGAGGTTGAACTGTTTAGCGAAAAGGAGATTCCTTGGGATGACCTTGCCTTTTCCACTATTAAAAACGCCCTCAACTTCTACTTTGAAGACCGACGCACGGGAACATACCCATTGCATGAGATGATCTTGAAGGGGAATAAAGCGTAAATTGAGGGCGTTAAAAGCACTGTAGCTATACTCGTTTAAAAGTTATAACTAACACCAAGTGATACCGTATCAATTTGGTCTTCAAAATCCATACGCTCCCACTCTAAACGCACATCTACAGTGTCAGTCACATTATAATTAAACCCAAGTCCATAAAGCACATCTGACTCACTATCAGATACACTTCCTATACCTGCCGCATCAACATTTGCATCAAGACGTGCGACGCCCAACTTGGCGAACACTTCAGCCTTTTCACCCAATGGCAACTTGCCGAGCACCGCTAAAGAAACAGCATCGCCATCAACCGATACCGGAACACCCGAAAGATCAACTGTACTGTCGCCTAAATCTTGGTACGCGAACTCAAGCGCAACGTTTTTATTAAAATTATAACCAGCAAAAAGTTTCCAGCTCGTATCAGAATCATCCGTTACTGTTAAACCTGGAAATGCAGCGTAATCAATCTCAGTTTGACCAACACTACCACCTACATAGAATGCTGAATCAGCCATTGCAGTTTGTGATGCCATACCGGCCATCAAAGCCGTTGCTATAAGTATCTTTCTCACCTAACTATTCCTTAAATAACTATCTATAAAAATGCACTTCATGTGCGCCGTAAAGATACCAATCACAATAACGTCACACCAGCTCTTCAAGTCAAAACTATAATTAATAACATCACAACCATTCATTAATGCTACTAATTAATATAAAAAAAACCGCGGAACGACCTGCGGCAGGATGCCGCGCGACACTGTGCCACATTGTTAGCGTACTAAAAATCACTTATTTTCCGCGCCAATATATATTTAGGACGGAAATCACATGTCACTATGTCAGCCCCCCTTCCCCACCAAAAAAATAGCTATTCTCATTTCGGCAATGATTGCTCCTCTCTCGGTTTTTGCCGATGAAGACTCAGCCTCAAAAGTAACGACCGAAATAATTCCAGATACGATTACGGTCACAGCTACCCGAGCAGAAAGAAGCTCAGCTGAAGTACCTGAAAGCATTGCGATTGTTGATCAAGCTCGACTCGAACAAGAGAATATGACCAACATTGCCAATGCACTTAAAGGCACACCCGGTGTATTAATTGAATCCACTAGCGGCGGTTACAGCTCACGCATGATAGTTCGTGGCGCAGGATTAAAAGCACAGTACGGTATACGAGAGATCATGGTGCTTAGGGATGGTGTACCTATTACCGATCCTGATAGCTTCACGCGTATGGATTTTATCGACACCCAAGATATTGAACAGATCGAGGTCAGCAAAGGCCCAGGCAATATTTATGCACCGGGCTCTACCGGTGGTGCGATCCATATTATTTCAAAATCGGTTTTTGATGATAGACGCGATCAAATCAAACTGGGTACTGGTGAATTCGGACAGAGCAATCTTCATCTACGTAAATCATTTATGTCCGAGGAGGGTAACGCACTCGCCATTACTGCATCCCACCGAAAAGCAGATAATGATTGGCGCGAGCATAATGATTTTGAATCCAACCAGTTCAGTATAAAGGGCGGCTTCCTCCCATCAGACAACAGCGAATTAGAGACTGAATTCAGCTATACAAAAGCGCAGCTCAATCTGCCCGGCAGCATGAACGAAAGCCAGTTTGAAGAGTACAAACGCACCGGTAAACAAACAGATAACAGCGACGCCTTTAAAAACTCTGCCCGCAACTCTGAAATCTTCTTTTTCAACAGCCGCCTAAATGTAGATTTGGGCGCCATCACATTGAAACCACGCGTTTACTATAACCACTGGAGTCATTTCCATCCCGTCACGGGCATTATTAATGATACGCCGGGAGTTGATATCTGGGGGACCGATTTAGAACTTGCTTATGCTCATAATCTGCTAGGTAAAGACAATTTAGTCGGCGGTATTACATATCGCCAAGACCGTAATATAGGCGCACAAAAATATGCTTACGCCGATATAGTTACAGCAGGCCCCACCTTAGTCAGCACTCTATCTGATAGAAAGGGTGAATTACTAGAAGAACAAAATGAAATAAATACCGTTTACGGATTCTTTTTGCAGGAAAACCTACGCCCCAACGACAGATTACTAATTGATGCAGGTTTCAGGTTTGATCATATCAAAGTCGAACAAGAAACATGGAATAGCGATACCTCATATAACTATGGCATGGGCGGTTATCTAACAATTCCTGGTAGTGGCGGCAACAGTGAAATGCAACATAGCTTTGATCTGTTCTCACCACGCGTTGGTGTTAGTTATAAACTCAACAACAACCTCACCCTGTTCGGTAACTTGGCGCAAGGCGAGCAAGTGCCGTTTGCAAGCGAGCTCGAAAGCAATTCCGATCTTAAAAACTCAACGAGCCGCAGTTTTGAAGTGGGCTTAAAAGGTCGCGCCTCCAGATGGCAGTTTGACTTAAATGCCTATATCAGCGAAGTAGAAGATGAGATTATTAACGTCCGCACGAACGGCGAAAGCATCTACCAAAATGCAGGTAGCACAGATAAAAAGGGCATAGAGTTTAGCGGTGCATTAAATGTATTAGAGAAACAACTCCCCGGGGAGTTATCACTCGGATTCAATTACGCCTATAGCGACTACACCTATAACGACTTTTCTGAAATTGTTTATAGTATGGGCGTTCCTGATAACTTTGACCGCTCAGGTAATCAGCTACCCTTTGTGCCAAAACACTACTACAGCATCAATGCAAACTATACCCACCCATCTGGCATAAAAGCACGCTTACAAGCCGACAGCTGGGGCGAATATTATCTAGATAACGCAAATAGCGAAAAATATGGCGGCTATGATTTTGTCACCAGCGTTAATATTGGCTACACAAAAAGTCCTCACGATATCAGCCTAAACATCCAAAACCTATTTGATAAGCGTTACGCTGTGGAAGCACTAAAAGATACTAGTGGTGAAAAAACCTTTTCACCTGGAGCGCCTCGATCAGCCATGCTGAGTTATCGTTATCAATTCTAAATCGTACCTTTAAACCCCCACCAAAAAGTCATCGTAACAGATGGCTTTTTTTATAGCCCTTTTCAGAAACAATCTCGGTCTAACTCAAATCAGAGCCAAGCGAGCAACAATATTCCGACCTCACTTAATAAGAGTGATGTGAATAGCACCGATCCTTAATTTTATTACAAAAAACACACCGATCTATTTAACTTTTTCCTGCCATTCCAAATCACCGATTTGAACTTTCAGCCATTCAAACCCAATTCGCTTAGCGACGGCTGCCGCCCCATCTAAGCTTTTAAATTCTCGCTCTTTTTTAGAACGTTGAAGCTCAAGTGTAAAAACTTCCTCCTGTTTAGTAACAAATTTAAGCGTCCATCCCCGTGCCATAGAGATAGGCATTGCTTGGCATGAATCAAACACACCCGCCTTAAATAAAAGCCTCACTTCCTTTTCTTGCATTTTCATTTACTCCTTTTGAATAAGCATTAATTTATAATGATAATTATATATTTTATATTGATAAATCACAAATAAATTAAGATAATTATCGACATGTAACCTATTGAAATATAAGAGAAAAAAAGAAAAAATAAGAAGAGCAATACTCTCTTCTTCAAAAGAACATAAGACATTGAAATATAAGGACTTTATAGGTTTGTTTTGACTTGAAAAGATTTCAATAAAAACAGAAGAATAATGATTAAAAGTAATTATACGAATAATCATAATTAACTTATGAAAAATCAAAAATAAACTGTAAATTTATAAAAAGAGGGATTAAATAAAGAAGTAATCACTAAAATAAGGCACAAACAGTCCGAAATAGCTGAAGCTGCTCAACTATAAAAACGTCTATCTGTTAGATGGATAAATCTGAAAGGAGCAAGTATCTCAAAAGGAAGATACAAACAAAGCGCAGCCAAGGCTATCGGAGAATCTTATACTGCAACGCCAACTCATAATTAAACGAGGCAGCGCCATTTAACAACTCAGAAGGAATAGATATAGGTAAAGATCGCTTGATCGAAGCTAAAGTGCTTTTATAAAACAAACGGTTTCCATCAATCCACTCAAAACTCTGCAGGTAGCCCTCGTTATTCAAGGTTAAACGGAAGCTCACCCGCCCTTGAATCCCTCGTTTAAGTGCACGACTGGGGTACTGTTTATTTTTGTCTATGCGCCGAACCAACTCAGCAAGCAAACGATCCCGCTGCTCAGCCTTACTTATAATAGGTAGATCATTTGGCACTATGGACTCAAGCTGAGGCTGAGGCTGAGGCTGAGGCTGAGGCTGAGGCTGAGGCTGAGCAGCCTGATTATCCTTAGACTTTAACGGTTCGGCTGGCTTTGGCTTTGGCTTTGGCTTTGGCTTTGGCTTTGGCTTTGGCTTTGGCTTTGGCTTTTCAATTTTAGGTGGCAATTCGGCAACAGGAACTACCGATTTTTCTAACGCAGAGGTGTTAGGTACGGGGGCGGGTATAGGTTTGGAAACATTGATGCGAACAGCAGCATAACTTGGCATTAACTCCTGCGTTTGCTCCACTTTGGTATCCTGCAGTTTATAGCCAACAACCCCATGAATACCAAGTGAAAAAAGAACGCCTACGACAAAAAGAAGGCGGTGATAAGGTTTAATCGGGACAGACATTAAAGAGACTCTGTAACTATATCTATGCTAGATATTCCCACCAAGCGTGCACTATCTAATACATGAACAAGCTTGCTATAACTCACCTCTTGATCGGCCTTTAACTGCAAGATTATCTCAGGGTTTTTACCCTGTTCCACCTTCAAACGCTCGCGCAACATATGAGCATGTAAGGCTTCTCCATCAATAAAATAGATTCCCGCCGCATCAATACTCACGGTAACAATGTCCTCAACATGGGTATCCATCGCACTTTCCGCGCTAGGTAGTTGTAACGCAATCTGCTTTTCATCAACAAAGTGCGCGGTCAGCATAAAAAACACCAGTAAAAGAAAAACTATATCTATTAATGGGGTTAAATTTAGGATCCCATGCTGTTGAACAGGAGACTTATATCGCACTAACAGCCCCCTCATCCTTAGCCACCTCAGGAACGCTCGACGACTCCAGATCATGATGATCCAATACTAGCGCAGCCGCTTTTTGCAATCGCCAGTGATAGCGTGCCAGAGCGGACTCAAGAAAGTGCAGAAAGATTAATAGCGGAATGGCGACAGCCAACCCAACACCCGTTGTAAGCATCGCCTCCCATATGCCTCCTGCTAGTGCGGTCGCATCCACCTTACCACCTGCATTTTCAATGACTTGAAACGCTTTTATCATGCCAGCAATAGTACCTAGCAAACCCAACAAAGGTGCGGTGTTCGCTAGAATAGACACAGTTTTAAGGCCCGTTTCAAACACCTTGATCTCTTTATAAATCAGATGGGTAGCGGCCGCTCGAAGCTCAGGCCCATGAGCATGCCGTTTTTGTTTCTGCTGTAATGTAACAACAACTCTTTTTTCAGCGCTCTCCTTCCACTGTGAGATAGGCTGTTCCAGCTTTACCCGTCGTGTAAATAGGAGTTGTAAATAACGCCCTGCCAAAATAGAAAACCCAATAACGGAATAGGCAACCAAAATCCATACTATAGGTCCGCCTTTATCTATCCACATCATCCTGGAATACCTCGCCATGCCGTATTAACCGCTACTAGAACCAACATTAATGCGCCGGTGCGTGTTAATCCTGCTTGCCACTGAACCAATTGATTTCTCAACTCCTTACCCAATAACGCCACCCCGTAACGGACTAATAAACTAGGAATCACGATGGCGCCTAAACCAAAGCTAAGAGAAATAGCGCCTCCCCAAACAGGATCTGCACTTTGCGCAGCAGCAGCAAGCAAGCCAAGTAGAGGGATACAAGGATTTAACGCCAACGAGAAACCAAGCATACTCAACTGCCATGCGTTACGTGCATCAAGCGGCTGTGCATCAGAAGCGATAAGATTGTCACTTTTAGACCCAGTAGGTTGATGAACACCGGCACTTGAACATTTTTTTTCACCTGCCTGTCGCCACATTTTTAGTGCTAACCACAAGCTAACGACTGCAGCAAAAATAGGCACTAAGGGATGTGCAAGGTAGCTCTTTATAATACCGCCAAGCAATGCAGCACTTGTTCCCATGCATAGATAACCCAAAAGACGACCTGACATGAAAGGCAGTACCACCTCGACAAAAGGTCGCTGAGCGCCAGGCCCAAGTAAAACAGGGCCTAAATAAGGTAAGCAGCTTAGATTACATGGCCCTGTACCAAAGCTAAGGCCGATTAAAAAAGCGGAGAAAGTCGCAGCAACAAACCCTAACTGCAATAGGTCTGCGCTCATCATTTCACTTTCACCGGCTTAGCCAAAGAGCGATCAAAACCAATGAGCTTAACTTTCTCCCATTGAGTTTGGGCTTTTTTACGTCGCTTAAAATACTGAGGAGTAGCGCTAAACACCGGGATATTAAGGTAACGGATTTGCAGAACATCTTTATCTGGACAAAATTCGACACAACGACCGCATAAGGTACAGTCAGGCAAGGTGACATCTTTAGCTTTATCTGTTGCATTGTGATCTGTCTGGAGCTCTTTTATATCCATAGGGCAAGCTTCAGCGCAAAGGCCGCACTTATCACAGCGCGAAGACCCCTTCTTAACTAAACGAACAAAACCTATCTTGCGAAACACTGCATGCATCGCCAACAAAGGACAGATACGGCAAAACGGCTGACGCAAGGTCATGGACATAGCGATAACCAAACCAAAAAGAAAATCACCTAAGATAGACAGCACCATATAGCTAGGAGTCGAAGTATCAACAAACAACTGCTCATCACTGCCTGTAAACAGTGTAGTCAGAATACGGCTAGGACATATTTGGCAGAAGGGATCACCCCACTCATCACTCAGAAAACCTAAACTGGTCAATGCTGGTAGGCCAAACACTAATCCACCGAGCATAAGCCACTTAATAGGCCTTACTTTATCCACAGCACCGTGGGACAAACTTTTCACTTGGCGCAATCCCAGCTTTTGACCAATAAGCCCCATCACCTCTTGGAAAAAACCCAAAGGGCAGACCCAACCACAAAAGGCCTTATTAAGAAGTACAAACATCATTAAAAAAGTAACGATCGTTGTACCCACCGGTAGCAACAATTTCAAATAATCACCGCTATCAACTGCAGGCCCCAAACGATGATGAAATTGATGCTGTAATGGAATAAGAGCACAGTAATCAGCGTTCATAGAATCATACGCGCAGCTTAATGATGGCAAAGCACCGGAAAGCTTATCCGCCGCATAGAAACCAACAACCGTCGATCCATAAACCAAGAAAATAAACATAAATAACTGCACAAAACGCCGCAGTACCGTTAGGTTTTTCAACGTATTCACTTCACTTTTCTCCTGCTATGCTCAGGTAAACGGCGATTAATAACAAAACCAAAAACAATGCCAGCAAGGGCAACACCTGCACCTAAACTGACACTTTTCCAACTTGTTTCGCTAGCGTGGTAAGCGGTAGTTAAACTTGCCTCATAAGTAACGCCATCTTTCTCCACCGCACTAAACAATTGCAGTTCAGCAGCGGGGGTGGCACGTTTAAGCGGCACTATTTCTGGAAAATCTTCCGGTATAAACAGCTGCACACGGCCTTCATCATCGGTATGTACCACTTTATTACTGCCTAAGGTGGTGGTAGCGAGCAAAGGGTGATCAGCCAAAGGAGCTCCATCCAAAATCACATTAAAGTTATACGTCTTTAAGCTTTCATAGCGCCAATGCTCTCTTGGCAAGGGAGAGGGGATTATTTGCAAACCACCCAATTCAACAGCGAGAAGATCAGAGGGAGATGTACTAACTGGACGGCCGTTGTTATAAATATATCGAACCGCTAGGCTCTGAAAATTATCACTCTTTTGGCGAGCCACTAGCGCGTGATAACTATCTTTCCCAGTCGGTTTCAGTGTAACGATACTGTTCTTTTTATCTAAGGGAGCGGACACTAAATCCGAATGAATAAATTCGATAACAGAACTAAACTCAGGCTGCTCACCCATCAGCTGAAACTGCTTAGCTTGACGGCCATGACCTGAAGAGTGAGTTTGCTCTACCGGTTGCCAATAGATATTAGCGACTGACGAGGTAGTTACAAAGAGAAGTAAAGAGGGTAGATATTTACTCATAGAAAAATAGCCACAAGAGTTGAATTGCGGCGATTTTAACTAAAGAGGAGTAATTATAAATGTGACCCAATGCCACATGTGACAATTAGTCACAGTCTGAAAATGACGGCTCTGCCATATAAGGTATAGCCCCTAAACATTTTTTTAAGAGAAGTGTTTCTGTTCAAACTCCTTAACTGGAATCGGCTTTTCATAAAGGAAACCTTGCCCCTCAACACAACCGACATCAGCCAGAAACTTCACCTGTTCGATCGTTTCAATACCTTCTGCTACGGTAACTAAACCAAAATGATGTGCCACATCAATAATCGCCGATGTGATAGCTGCATCATCTTTATCATGGGGAAGATCACTAATAAATGCACGATCGATTTTGAGCTGATCCAGATTAAAACGCTTTAAGTAGGCCATACTTGAATAGCCCGTACCAAAATCATCTAACGACAGTTGAACACCCAGATTCTTTAGCTCTTGAAGCAACACTAAAGTCGCTTCTTCATTTTGCATCAATGTGCTCTCTGTAATTTCTATAACAAGAGCATTTGCAGCCAGACCTGACTCACGTAAAGCACTACGGACCTCCTCAACCAGTTCCGGTCTAAACTGCCGTACAGATACATTTACGGACATCGTGATCTTGGCATTATATTGTTCTGACCATTTGGCTGCTTGAAGACAGGCTTGCTCTAGCACCCAACGGCCAACCTGAATTATCAATCCAGTCTCTTCTGATAGAGGAATAAAAGCATCCGGTGAAACCAATCCTTGTATTGGGTGCTGCCAACGAATGAGAGCCTCACACCCAACCAACTGGTTATCTTGCAAACACAACTGAGGCTGGTAAAACAATTCAAACTCTTTGTTCTTTATCGCTTTACGAAGCTCTGTTTCAATATGCAAACGTTGAGATGCTTGATGATTCATCTCAGCAGTAAAGAATTGATAGTTATTGCGCCCTTGAGCTTTAGCAAAATGCACAGCAGCATCAGCATTTCTTAATAGCTCATCGAAACTTAACCCATCATTAGGGTAAACAGAAATACCTATGCTTGGCGTGACCGTTAAATGACTATCATTTTCTAATGGCCTAGAGACTTCATGTAAAATACGTTCCGATAGACTAACCGCTGACTCTAAGTGGTCTAACTCTGACATAAGGATCACAAATTCATCCCCACTTAAACGACTTACGGTGTCTCCTTCTCTGAGTAAAGACTTCAGACGTTTAGCTATTTTTTGTAGGATTTCATCCCCAAAACCATGCCCTAAACTATCGTTAATATTCTTAAAATGGTCTAAATCTATATAAAGCAGCGCAAAGTGTTGCTCACCTTTTTGCTTACTAACACTGATCGTTTGATCCACTCTGTGACCAACAAGTCGCCGATTAGGTAAGTTTGTCAAAGGGTCATAATCAGAGAGGTACGCTAACTTTTTCTCTACAGCTTTTCTTTCCGTCAAATCAGCGATCGAAGCTATATAGTTACGGACATTATCCATCTCATCGACAAAGGTGCTAATTGCCAACCATTGCGGGAAAACTTCTCCATTTTTCCGACGATTCCAAATCTCTCCACTCCACTGCCCATACTCTTTAAGCTGAGTCCACATATTGCTATAAAAATCTTTATCATGCCGTCCTGAGCGCAAAAAGTTGGGATTTTTATTCATAACATCAGCAGAGCTATACCCTGTGATCGCAGCGAATGCATCGTTTACTGCAATAATTCTATTGTCGGCGTTAGTCACCATAATGCCCTCACTGGCATTATGAAAAACCCGTGACGCTAACTCTAATTGATCCGCATTGTTGTAAAGCTCTTTCTGCTTTTGCTCAAGATCACGATGATACTGCGTGAACTTTCTTTTCATCCACTGAGAAAGGATAAAAGACAGAGTCAGCGCAATCACGGCAACCGATATAAGAAATAAATACAGTTGATCTCGGTCCTCTTTCTGAGTTTCAGCCAGCAATACTTTCTGCTCCTGGAGTAACTCTTCAACCTCTTTCGGGTAAAAGCCTGCAATAAGAATTAAATTTAACCCTGTGATCTTTCGTACTAACGATATTTTGGGGAAAGGACCTTCGCCAGTTGGCAAATACCAATCGTAATTAATAAACCCTCCACCCTGTCTCGCTAAATTAACAGCTTTAGTGATAATCTGACGTTCTAACTCTTTTGCTTCTTGATTTAAAGAGCTTGTCGCCTGCGGGCTAATACCAGAAGTGGATAAAACCGTGCCGGTATTATCGACCACCAAAATATAGCCATACTTACCAAACTGAATCGCTTGTAAACGCTTTATGGCCTGTTGCTTTAAGTCATTTTCAATATGTGAAAGGTAATCTCCAGCGCCCATAACCCATTGGTAAGGCTCAAACTTTTTAACAAAGGCGAGCTTTTCACTCATAGTATCTTTATTCGGTGGGTACCAGCGATAACGGGAGAAACCTTCCCCATCCTCATTATCAACAGAGGCCAACAGGCCACGCATAATAAAATGCCCTGTATCATCTTTATTATCATATAAGGAGCTTCCTTCCACAGAAGGTGTAGGTGGGAGCAAAACACAGATGCCATTCATATCATCGATAAATATATAGCCACGGCCATTAAAGAAATGAATACCCCTTAATGATTCTTTAATGAGTGTTTTAACTTCAGCCTCAGGTCTGCGACTACTTTCTCGCGTATAAATCGTAGTCGCAATAGCGTGAGCTTTTAATACTTCAGCCCGTGCTTGCTCTTTGAGCACATTTTCAGTTTGAGCCGTCACATAACGTATATAGTCTTGCGCACTGTCAATCTCTAGCACTAAACGGTCTTGGCCTTTTTGTAGAAATTCCTCTTCAAGGGCAGCTAAACGCTGCCTGTTATCTTCGTGATTTTTAATCAGAAAATGAGAGGCGACAATCACCAATAGAGCTACAGCTATAGCTACAGTTCCAAGCAATAGGAATCGGGGAAAAGCATGTATTTGACTTTGAGGCATAAATTATTGAGACACCGATCCGATATAGGCAGTTAGTTTCGTATCTACGATCACAACCCTATGAAACGCACATCATCTACGCGTTTTAGATCTGCTTTATGCAGGCCCGAATGGCCGATTCTACCAGAAGCTATTCAAACTAAGGATGAATGGTCGGTTTATTTATTGACTCAGATCAACAAAAACCACTAGGGCTTTGTAAAGCGTTCAATCTCCTCATAATACCGACGAAAATCTGGGCTTCCAGAGCGGCTATAGTTTAAGTTCTTAAACAAGCTTGTCAGTTTCACAAAATGATCCCTGACCTCCGTTTTATCCTTAAACACTACTGGTGCGAACAAACAAGCACGTAGCAATTGAAAAGTATCCTTTTGTCTCAACAAAGGCACGGATATATCTACATCATCAAATGCATCTTGTTGAAGGTAAACTTGATCTAAGCAGATCGACTTGTGGTACAAAACATAGTCATCTAGCGTTACCCCTTCTTCCCCTGTCACTTGCATCATCTGTTGAACAGATTCTCCTTCCCTCAATAAAAGCTGCATCTCTTTGACTTGATCAACCCAGCCCTCACCTAAATTCTCTTTATACCAAACAGAGATCTGATCTAAATAACGAGACCACGAAATTAAAGGATCAACCGCAGGATATGCACGTTTATAAGCACGTTCAGCACTTAAGCCAAGAAATGCTTTAACTGTTCTTAAGGTCGATTGAGTAACCGGTTCCTCAAAGTTACCGCCCGCAGGAGAGACCGTACCGATCAAAGTCAGACTTCCTAAATCACCTGCATTATTCTGAATAACACCTGCTCTTTCATAAAGTGCGCGTATAGCAGAATCCAGATACGCAGGGAACGCCTCTTCACCTGGAATCTCCTCTAAACGACCAGAGGTTTCACGCATAGCTTGTGCCCAGCGAGAGGTGGAGTCGGCGATCACAAGCACGTTATATCCCATCTGACGATAGTATTCGCTGATGGTTATACCTGTATAAATTGATGCTTCTCGTGCAGCTACGGGCATTGACGATGTATTACAAATAATAACGGTACGATCCATAAGTGAGCCACCTTTAGGATCGGACATATTTGGAAACTCGGTAATCGTCTCAACAACCTCACCCGCACGCTCACCACAGGCAACAATAACCACTATATCTACATCAGAAAAACGAGAAATAAGGCTTTGTAGTACGGTTTTACCCGCACCAAATGGGCCAGGAATACATGCTGTACCGCCACGGGCGATAGGGAAAAAAGTATCGATTAATCGTATTGATGTTAACAGCGGCTTATCAGGATATTGGCGTACACTTTTACCACTTCTTAACAATGGCTGGCTTACCGGTACACGAACAGGCCATTTTTGCTGCATGGAGACTTCCATCTCCTCTGCATCATCAGTTACGCGAAGACGGGCAACAGGCGTATCGACTGTAAATGTTCCCTCTTGGATCCAGCTCACTTCAGCACAATCTTGTAGATCAAAAGGCGCCATGATGTGATGTTTGAAGCGCCCCTCTTGCACATGACCAATAACATCACCCGCTTCCACTTTATCGCCAATCTTCACGCAAGGCTGAAAAGCCCAATGCTGTTGTCGATCTATCCCATCAACTTCCAAACCTCGCGGTAGGAAGAAACCATGCTTCGAGGCTATCTTCTCAAGAGGATTTTGCAAACCATCATAAACTTGCCCAAGCAGCCCGGGCCCTAAAGTAACTGACAGCATATGCCCACTTTGGGTGACATCATCACCTACAGCAACCCCGCGGGTATTCTCAAAAACTTGCACATCCGCCTCACCATGACGTACACGGAGAACCTCAGCCTGCAACGCTTCTTGCCGCCCTCCCTTACCAAGTCGTGTAGGGCAAATATGAACCATTTCATTCTTTAAAATAGGGAAATAATCACCATCGTCACCTCTAAGCAATTTAATTGTAACAATGTCGTCCCTTACCGCCACAACCTGCGCTGTAATATGCTGATTCACTAATTATTCCCCTGTAATAACTGCTGATTCAAACCAGAAAGTTCTAACAACACACTTCGCGAATTATTAAACGCGCCTACGGCTTTATCACCGTCATATCGTAAACAACGTTCGGCAATTGCCCAGCGCAAAACAAAGCAGGCGAGCGCCTCAAAGCTAAAATGATGGCTATGCTCTGTCTGACGTAAACTCATCCATAGTTGCTGATTATAATATTGCTCTAACAGCATTGGCTTTTCTTTACTCATTAAACGCTGCAACTGCAATAGCTGAGGGCATACACGATCCAACCCAAAACCCGGCTCAAACCAATGCTTCTTGATCAATTGAACCCAACGTCCGACACCATGAAACTGTGAAGGGTCATCCAAACCTGCGGCCCGACATCTCAAAGCAGCCAGCAAAGTTTTTAGCTCCATCTGGTAGTTAATCAACTCCAACATAACCGGGGACTCGACCTTGCTCATATCGGCCTTCCACTGAGCAATCAGATCTTTATCCGTCAACCTAAGGTAATGATCAATAATCGGATGAAATAGCGCTTCAATTTTAGCCAACTGCGCACTGTCTTCGTCTGACAACATGGTCAACCGACGATCTAAAGCAATCCGCGAAATAGGCAGCTGAGTACACTGCTCTAGTTCCGGCAGCCATGGTAGCGCCGTCATCAGCGTATAGTAATCCGACACTATCGAATCACTCCCTCAATGATCGCCCTAAATCGAGGCTGTAGATGTTTCAATAGAAGCTTAGCAACCGCCTCACTACTTAAATCAATCTCTACTTCTTGACCACTCAAGCAGACCCTTATGCCCTTACCTTCATGCAGTTCAAAATTAACCCCTGCCCGCATCTGCTCAGCCGCTAAGGACTGGACAAACTGACTAAGTTTACCTTCGCGATACTCTTTAGGATTTCTACGTAGCTCATCTAAACCGATAAAGTCTTCAGGCAGTAAAACATCAATCGTTTTCGCCTGTGTAATACCTTGATCAGTACTAACCTTAGCCACCAGCTCTAAAATTAGGCTACGCATAAAGGCAGGGTTATCCATTTGAGTATCGACTAACCGCTCAACTTGATCAGTAAAAGAGTGTGATAAAGTTTCTCTCACCTCAAGATGCATATCTCGCACAGCAATACGTAATGCATCTTCACCGGCTTGCTTAAGCTGTGCGGCCTCTTTCTTGGCTTTACTTAAAATAAGATCAGCTTCCTGCTTCGCTTGTGCAAGCAGCCAGTCCGCACGATGTTCAGCCTCTTCAACTAAACGTTCGGCTTCATGTTGACCTTTTTGTACCCCTTGCTGACGTAGCTTTTCAATCAGCTCCTCTACACCCGAAGAGGCTTGCGTTTTATGCTCGTTATTCATATTGACCACCTAGGCTGGCACACCGGCACTGATAACTAATGCAAAAATAAACGCAAAAACAGCAAACCCTTCTACAATTGCAGCAGGCGCTAACGACATACCAAAGATTTCAGGACGAATTTTTGCAACATTAATTGCAGAAGCACAGCAACGCCCCTGCCAAGCAGCACTGAACAATAATGCTAAGCCACAAAGCAAACCTATTGCCGCTAAACCGGGCGCATTATCAACAGTAATCTCACGGTTCAAAGCAAACATCACCACAATCCCATAAATTGACTGTGATGAAGGCATTGCAGCAATACCTATATACCGGCCATGGCCTGTTTCTGTCTCTAATAAAGCACCACATGCGGCCTGCCCAGCAAGAGCACAACCAATCATGCTACCAATAGCCCCTAACGCCATAGGCCCATACAAACCAGCCCAACCCAAAGCAATGATTAGGTTATCCAAGGTGAAACCTCCTGTTTAGCGAACGGCTGAAAGGCATAACCCTCATCAGCCAAACTCCAGTTATAAAATTCAATCAAATTAAGGCGTAAACCGTGGATAACTCCACTGATTACAGTCAGTAAAAAGTTCAAAAGATGCCCTACCAAAAGGATGAGCACTTTAAAAAGAAGACCAATGGCAGGCAAAGCAGCCGCAACATCAACAGCCAATTTATTAAAAGTCATAGCAAGAGAAGCACTAGCTAAACCTAATGCAAATAAGCGCAAATAACTTAAAACATCACCAAATAGCTTGGTGATACCTGTTAAAGCTAACAAACCATCAACAAGCCTCATCCCACTCCAGCCACTACGTGCAGAAGAGAAACATAGAACAAGCATTAATCCTACGGCAAAAAACAACCAGTGCAGAACAGTAAAGCCCTGAATCCAACCGGCTAAAGCCACTGCTATACTGATTGCCCAGCCTATTGCGGCCCAAGCTTGTAGCGACTTCCTACGTACCCAAGCCATCATCAAATTGCCTAATATCAGATGGATAGCACCGACGGTAATCGAGAGCAACATCATGCTATCAAAGTCGTTAAGGTCTAACATTTTAAGCCCTTGGAGCCATTCAAATGGGGCTTGAGCACCAAAATAACTGCCAACAACCACACCCCATATAAATCCAGCAATAGCTAAAGCACAGCCCATAGCGCGCAGGCGCATACCACTTTCAGTCGTGCCCATACGTTGCCAATAGAAAAGCAAAATCGCGGCCAGCAGTAAGGAGTAACCTGCATCCGACATTATCAATGCAAAAAATGAAACGAATGAGAAGAAAACAACACGAGAAGGATCCCAGCTACGGTAGCCAGGCATCTGGAAGAAGTTGACCACCTCTTCACCACCCGCTATCACCCTAGGGTTATCAAGCAAGGTAGGAGGAAGCTCATCCTCTTTAGGTGACTCAACTTGAAGCGCTAAACACTGCTCTTGCGCTAATAACTGGAGTTGCGCTAAATGCTCATCAGCAAGCCAGCCTTGAATTGCGAAAATTTCATCTCTATCTAATGTTTGATTAGAGACTTCCGCTAACTGTGCAGCATCATCAGTCCCAGCAATGGAGCGCTGCAACAAATATATCCACCGCGTATAACCTTCACGCTCAGCTTCAACGGTTTCAAGTTCAATCTCAATATCCTCTAATTCTCGCTTGAGATGAACCAGCGGCACGGCACCCGTGTGGGTTCGAACAACAGGCAATACATTGATACCTGGCTCTTTTTCAGAGATAACGGCGATATAACTGTGGCGATTATCTCGATGAACCACCTGCCAAGGAAGCTCAACATCCTGAAGCTC
This sequence comes from Neptuniibacter sp. 2_MG-2023, assembly GCF_030547495.1. Classification (NCBI taxonomy): domain Bacteria; kingdom Pseudomonadati; phylum Pseudomonadota; class Gammaproteobacteria; order Oceanospirillales; family Oceanospirillaceae; genus Neptuniibacter; species Neptuniibacter sp. 2_MG-2023. The sequence continues at coordinate 39,923 of NZ_JAUOQC010000005.1, forward strand.
TTTCATACGAAAATTGGGTACTAAATAGAACCAAAAGCGCTGCCCATAAAGTTCATTCTCTTCCGGTAACTCAAAGCTTCCCCAAGGCGTTAAATCTTTAATTCTTTTTTGTAAGAAGTCATATCGTTCTACAAGATCGAGACGTAAGCGGCGGTTTTTCTCGACACCTTGAACTACAGATAGCAGGTCAAAATGACGTTCACTAACAACCTGTTTCCGCTTTTGTTTACAATTTAAAAGATAATGTAAACTTTCATATAGCTGCTCTGGGCTCACCTTCAATAAGTTTGTTTCAGTATGCCGAGAGGGGGCCGAAGAGGATAATTCCTGTAAAGGTATAATATGCATTACACCTAAAGATTGGAGCTGATCTAAAACCTGCGCCTTATCTTCAGTGAGCCCAACTAAGGTAGCTTTTTTTAACGCTAGGATACTCACAACTGCATCCTCCTGCGTTTATTTTTGGCAATCTTTGCTCTCACAACACCAGCACGCTCGGCATCTGAAAGCGCTATTCTAATTTTGCGTATATTTTTTTGTGCTTCAGGAATCAGAACCTTATCAAACAGATTTAACCGCTGTGTGGTTTTTTGTAAACCTAGCTCCAGCAACTCTAACCGTTGTTGATAGATCTTAACTTCGATCTCAGTTCGTAAGGCTTTGGTCTGTAAATTTAAGAAATCATCGACCCAATGGGGTAGCAACAATACAGAATATTTTGCTATTTCAACTTCAAACACTGCCAGTTTTGGTAACTCTAATCCGACTAGATTCACATAATTAATAGACAGCTGTTTAACCTGTATCAGTGAGTTTAAATCAATTTTTGAATCCGCAGACATAGGTAACTGTTCAACCACTTGCTGCTGCAATAACGCCAACTGTTGTTGATTATTTGCCAAGGCAGCAACCGCTTCTTGGCGGGCCGACAATAGCTGTTTACGCTTAAGATCCAACGCAGGTACAAACTGCTTAAAAGCCTTTAAGCGCCGCCCCTCTTTATTGAGCGTGGTTTTATTAAGCGCTAACTTTGCCACTATTTATCTACCTTACTGTTAAAGAGTTTCACTACTTTGAACATCGGCTTTTTTCGGGAAATACTTATCAATCAGCACTTGTTTCATTAACAACTCATGGTCATGAAAGCATTCAGCTAAGGTTTCCCAGCTCAGATCCAACGCATCTTCTAAAGGCAAAGTAACGTCTATACCCATAAATCGTTGACGGAAGAGTTCACCAAATTTCAGAAGGCGCTCATCATATTCACTCAGTTCAAATGACATAGCCTGTTTCTGAACGGCATCTTGCGCTTCTGCATAAAAACGCACCATAGTGTTCATAATTTGGCTATGGTCTTCGCGCGTAACTTTACCGATTACATGCTGTTTCAAGCGAGATAAAGAGCCAAAAGGATCAATCACACCATTGTGTAGGTAAAACTGCCCCTCTGTAATATAACCCGTATTATCCGGTACAGGATGTGTAACATCATCGCCAGGCATAGTTGTCACTGAGAGGATGGTCACTGAACCTGCGCCTTTATAATCACAAGCCTTTTCATAACGGCGGGCTAACTGAGAGTAAAGATCACCTATATAGCCTCGGTTAGAAGGCACATGTTCCATAGAGATGCCTACCTCTTTCAACGCATCCGCATAAGCTGTCATATCAGTTAGTAAAACAAGAACACGTTTACCCTCTTCTACAGCAAATCGTTCCGCTACAGCCAAAGCCATATCGGGAACAAGCAACGCTTCAACAGTTGGATCTGAACCTTGATGTACAAACATAACTGTACGTGCATGAACACCCGCCTCTTCAAAGGCTTGACGGAAAAAGTAGTAATCATCGAAGATTAACCCTATCCCACCAAACACAACCACATCAGCATCAGCATGCGTACCGATCTGAGCCAATAGCTGATTGTAGGGCTCTCCCGCTACTGAAAATATAGGGATTTTTTGGCTTTCAACTAGGCAATTAAAAACATCAATCATCGGCACATCAGTGCGAATCATATGAGAGGCTAAGACACGACGTGCGGGGTTCACTGTCGGACCATCGATTTCAATTTTAGGTTCTTCTGTTAATGCAGGGCCTGTATCAATAGTTCTCCCTGTGCCAGAAAAGGCGCGACCCAGAATATTAGGAGAGAATGTAACTTCCATTGATCGCCCTAAAAAGCGAATAACAGAATGAGTAGAGAGACCTTTAGTACCACTAAACACCTGAAGGGAGACGGCATCTTTGTCGAGTAAAATTACTTGTGCCAAGCTGGCATGCTGACCACGATTCTCATCATTTTCGATTAACGCCAGATCACCAAAACATATAGGTGAAATACCTTCCTCAGACAGTGGCACATGAACTTTGACTATATCGCCCACTATCTCAAGAATTCGTGAATACCTAACCAGCAGCTGCGTCACAACTTTCTCCCTATCATAATTGTGCGAATATGAGTTAAAACGTTTCTAATTTCCAAACTTCATAGGCTGGCTCTTCATATGGATGCGCCTGCTTTAAAGCCATGACTGCTTGCTTAATAAACTCATCATCACAAACCAATTCAACTTTCCATTCTGAAACGGTTTCTAACTCGTTGTACTTACCTATAAAAGGGGTGCTACCTTCTAAGGCTCTAAACTGCCCACGACCAAGCACTTGCCAGCAACATTGATCGTAATTACCAATACGGCCCGCACCTGTAGTAAAAATGGCCGATTTAACACTTTCTAAATGATCTTCAGGTACAAAAAAACTCAATTTATACACGTACTTTTACCTGTTTATATCACACCTATAAGGATCTGCCACCCATAAAGTAAGCAACAACCACTCAAGTTCAAAGCCTAATTCAGGCAATCTATCACCTAACCGATCAGAGATAGAGTCATGGCTCCAGTCTGCTTTATATGGATAACAAACAAATTGATCTGCGGCATTGATCGTCCAAGTTATTTGGCTAATTTCCACATTTATTTTACCCTCGTAGAAGAGTGTTAATCTGCTTACTAAAATCTTAGCAAGATTCATATAAAACCCCATTACAGACCACAATCAAGCAGTAATAGCGACTTAAGCACCTACGGCCCCTAAGCTCATAGGAAGGGAGGATTATCGAAGGGTTCATTAGGCAAATCTTGCACACCTTTAGGCAGCGCCAGCTATTTCACAAAACCTGAACAAGCAGGCATAAAAAAACCGCTTTAAAAAGCGGTTTTCGTTATCAATCATCAACCTGGGTTATTTCAGGCCTAAAATATCCTGCATATCAAACAAGCCAGATTTTTTACCTTCTAGCCATTTACATGCGCGTACCGCACCTTTCGCAAAGGTTAGACGGTTACTGGCTTTATGAGTGATCTCTATACGCTCACCTTCAGTAGCAAACATTACGGTATGATCGCCCACCACATCGCCTGCGCGAATTGTTTCAAAGCCTATCTCACCACGTGGTCGCGCGCCAGTAATCCCTTCACGGCCATAGACTGCACACTCTTTTAGATCTCGACCTAAAGTATCAGCAACGACTTCACCCATGCGTAACGCAGTACCTGAAGGTGAATCAACTTTATGACGATGGTGAGCTTCAATCACTTCAATATCGTAATCATCATTACCTAATGCTTGAGCGGCAACTTCCAACAACTTGAAGCATAAATTAACACCTACACTCATATTAGGCGCAAAAACGATAGCAGCGTCACTCGAACGCTCCTGCAATACCGCTTTTTGCTCATCGTTTAGGCCGGTTGTTCCGATAACAATCTGTTTACCATTTTCAGCACAAAAAGCCACATTCTGTAATGTTACTTCTGGAGCGGTAAAATCGATAAGCACATCAAAATCATCCACAACCTCAGCCAAAGATCCTTTAATAGCAACACCTAACTTACCAACGCCGGCCATTTCACCTGCGTCAGCACCAATCAAGGTACTTGTAGGCTCAACAATAGCGGCCCCTAATTCTACATTTTCAGTCATTTGGATAGCTTCAATATTAGCTTTACCCATTCGACCCGCTGCACCAGTCACTGCCACTTTAATCATGCGTTTTTTCCATTAGTCTTTGTCATGCAGAATATTTTGATCCATATCCAATGCAGGCTTATCACAAGATGGATGACCTACAGCACGGGCAGGTACACCCACAACTGTTGTATGTGCCGCAACATCATCCAGCACTACACTTCCTCCACCAACTTTAGCCCCAGCACCAATTTCAATATTGCCGAAGATTTTTGCACCCGCCGCGATCATAACACCTTCTCGAATCTTCGGATGTCTATCGCCTGTCGCCTTACCCGTTCCGCCTAAAGTAACCGACTGCAGAATAGATACGTCATTTTCGATCACACTGGTTTCACCCACAACTATACCGGTTGCATGGTCAAACATAACCCCTTGGCCGATGATCGCACCAGGGTGTATATCCACCTGAAGCACGCTACTGACACGACTTTGAATATACATCGCCATGCTTTTACGTCCATGATTCCACATATAATGGGCGACACGGTAGGCTTCGATAGCGTGAAAACCTTTAAGGTAAAGCAGAACAGTAGAATATTTATCGATAGCAGGGTCACGTGTACGTACCGCCGCTATATCAGCACAAACAGCCGCGATAATTTCCGGCGCATCACGAAAGACCTCCTCTATAACTAAACGGAAAGTTACCGCAGGCACGGCATCGTCATAGAGTTTTCGGCTTAATAGGTAGGCAAGTGCAGAGCATAAGCTTTGATGGCCCAATATATTGGCGTGGTAGTAACCCGCTAAAACAGGCTCATCAATCACTTCCTGTTCAGCTTCTGCGGTAATTTCTTGCCAAAGCCAATCTCGGCATTCTGGATTCAGGCTCATGCCATCTCCGATGATCTTGTAAATATCTTCGTTGGCAGAAGGTGATTCTGCCAACGTAGATATTTAGGACAACTTTTTAGGTCATGTCTTCAAAGAATTTCTTCACGGAATCAAAGAAGCCATGCTTTTTAGGACTGTGTTTACGCGTACCTTGTTCCATTTCATCTTGGAACTCACGTAACAACTCTTTTTGACGGCTACTTAGTTTAACGGGTGTTTCCACAACCACTTTAACCAGCAGATCGCCAACAGAACCACCACGAACAGGGGCAATACCTTTTCCACGTAAACGGAACATTTTACCTGTTTGTGTTTCAGTAGGAACTTTCAGTTTCACGCGACCATCAAGGGTTGGAACTTCAAGTTCACCCCCTAAAGCAGCATCCACAAAACTGATTGGCACTTCACAGTAGAGATGTTTGCCGTCACGTTCAAAGATTGGATGCTCTTTAACATGCACTTGCACATAAAGATCACCCGCTGGACCGCCATGAGTACCCGCTTCACCTTCACCAGCCAGCCTAATACGATCACCCGTATCAACACCAGCAGGAATTTTAACGGACAAGGTTTTAGTTTTCTCTTTGCGTCCATGTCCATGACAATCAGTACAGGGATCAGAGATAACTTTACCTTCACCGTGACAGGTAGGACAGGTTTGCTGTACAGAGAAGAAGCCTTGCTGCATACGTACTTGGCCTTGACCGCCGCAGGTACCACAGACCTTAGCAGAGGTCCCAGGCTTAGCACCGGTACCATCACAAGTTTCACAGGCTACAAGCGTAGGAATCTGGATGCTTTTTTCAACACCACGAACCGCCTCTTCTAGCGTCATCTCCATGTTGTAACGCAGATCAGCGCCACGCTGCACGGAGCTACGACCGCCACGGCCACCACCGCCGCCAAAGATATCCCCAAAGACATCCCCAAAGATATCTGAGAAGTTACCCTCGAAACCGCCACCTTGACCACCACGCATGTTGGGATCTACACCTGCATGACCATATTGATCATAAGCTGCTTTTTTCTGGGCATCCGAAAGTACTTCGTAGGCCTCGTTCACCTCTTTGAACTTATCTTCAGACTCTTTATCATCCGGATTACGGTCCGGATGATACTTCATCGCCATGCGGCGAAAAGCTTTTTTGATATCCCGATCAGATGAATCTCGGGAAACACCTAATACTTCGTAATAATCTCGTTTCGACATGGTCACAACACTTGTCAGGGCTTAATGCCGGATATGACAACGCGGGCATAAAGCCCGCGGTGCCGAGTAATACTGCTTTCCGGCTATAAAAACCGGAAAGCCAATGCTAGATAGATCATTTAAATCAGTTTAATACGACTTATTTTTTGTCGTCTTTAACTTCTTCAAATTCTGCATCTACTGCATCATCGTTACCGCCGGTCTGTTCCTCTCCTGCTGCACCTTGAGCAGCTTCAGCTTGCTGTGCAGCTTCAGCATACATTTTCTGTGCAACAACAGAGATCGCTTCAGTTAATGCTGTTGTTTTAGCTTCAATCGCGTCTTTATCATCCGCTTTCAAAGCTTCTTCCAATTCAGCAGTCGCTGCTTCAACAGCCGCTTTCTCTTCCTCAGTCGCTTTATCACCCGCTTCTTCCATTGTTTTCTTAGCGGAGTGAACCATGGCATCGCCTTGGTTACGAGCCTGAGTTAGCTCTTCAAACTTCTTATCTTCTTCAGCATGTGCTTCAGCATCATTAACCATCTGATCAATTTCATCATCACTTAAACCGGAAGATGATTTAATCACGATAGATTGCTGTTTACCTGTCGCTTTATCTTGAGCTGATACATTCAAGATACCGTTTGCATCCAAATCGAAAGTTACTTCGATCTGTGGAACACCGCGTGGTGCCGGTGGAATCTCAGCCAAGTCAAAACGACCTAGTGATTTGTTCTGTGATGCTTGCTTACGCTCACCCTGAACAACGTGAATTGTCACAGCGTTCTGGTTGTCATCGGCAGTTGAGAAGATCTGAGACTTTTTCGTAGGGATAGTCGTATTCTTCTCAATAACTGGAGTAGCAACGCCACCCATAGTTTCGATACCTAGCGTTAGCGGCGTTACGTCAAGAAGTAGAACGTCTTTAACATCGCCGGCAAGTACCGCACCTTGAATCGCAGCACCCATTGCTACCGCTTCATCAGGGTTAACATCTTTACGTGGCTCTTTACCGAAGAACTCAGATACTTTTGCCTGAACCATTGGCATACGTGTCTGACCACCAACAAGGATAACTTCGTCGATTTCAGACATGCTCAAGCCAGAATCTTTAAGTGCTAGACGGCAAGGCTCAAGTGAACGTTCAACAAGTTCCTCAACCAAAGATTCAAGTTTTGAACGGCTAATTTTAACATTAAGATGTTTAGGACCTGACGCATCGGCTGTGATGTAAGGCAGGTTAACATCAGTGCTCTGTGCAGATGACAGCTCAACTTTAGCTTTTTCAGCACCCTCTTTAAGACGCTGTAGCGCAAGAGGATCGTTGTGCAGATCAATACCTGTATCTTTCTTAAACTCCGCAGCTAAGAATTCAATCAAGCGTGAGTCAAAGTCTTCACCACCAAGGAATGTATCACCATTAGTAGATAGCACTTCAAACTGGTGCTCGCCATCAACTTCAGCAATTTCGATGATAGAGATATCAAACGTACCACCACCTAAGTCATAAACCGCGATTGTTTTATCGCCTTTAGACTTATCCATGCCGTAAGCCAGTGCAGCGGCTGTAGGCTCGTTAATAATACGTTTAACGTCTAGGCCCGCAATACGGCCTGCATCTTTTGTTGCTTGACGCTGAGCGTCGTTAAAGTATGCAGGTACTGTAACTACAGCTTCAGTGACTTCTTCACCTAGGTAATCTTCAGCTGTTTTCTTCATCTTTTTCAGAATCTCAGCAGAGATCTGAGGTGCAGCTAATTTTTCACCTTTTACTTCAACCCAAGCATCGCCGTTGTCTGCTTCGATAATTTTGTACGGCACCATCTTGATGTCTTTCTGTACAACTTCATCTTTAAAGCGACGACCGATTAAACGCTTGATCGCAAACAATGTGTTGTTTGGGTTAGTAACCGCCTGACGTTTAGCCGGCTGGCCTACTAGAATCTCGCCGTCATCTGTATAAGCGATAACAGAAGGCGTAGTACGATCGCCTTCAGCGTTTTCAATAACTTTAGTTGTGTCACCATCTAAAACAGAAACACAAGAGTTTGTGGTTCCTAAGTCAATACCGATGATTTTACCCATTTGTATCTGCTCCAATTCGCGCTGCCCGATTACGACGGACAGTATTTAAAACTTGTAAAAGATAGCTACACTGTCGTGCTCTCAACTATCTCTCATGCTATGCAATCTATATAAGTACGTTTTATGAGGTTTCAAGGGTTACAAGCGAAAAAAAACTTATCCTTTTGCAACCACAACCATCGCCGGACGCACCAAACGGCCATGTAATGTGTAGCCTTTCTGCATGACAGCTATAACGCTATTAGGCTCCGCATCAGGCGCATCAACCATAGACATCGCTTGGTGTAATGCAGGATCAAACGTTTCACCTAAAGGGCTAACCTGTTCCATCTTGAACTTCTCAAGCCCAGACAAAAACATCTTCATCGTCATCTCAACGCCTTCACGCACAGGCTGAAGCGCTTCATCATCGCCAAAAGCCTCAATTGCGCGTTCTAAGCTATCAACAATTGGAAGCATTTCATTGGCAAACTTTTCTACACCAAACTTATGTGCCTTTTCGACATCCTGCTCAGCGCGACGACGAACATTCTGAGCTTCCGCTTGAATTCGAAGCATCTGATCTTTCAGGGATTCAACTTCTGCTACTGCAGCAGCCAACTCCTGTGCTAATTTCTCAGCATCTTGCTCTTCGCTTACTTCATTTTCATCAACAAGCTTTTCCGCTGCTGCTTCTGCAGCATCAAGTTGCTCATCATTTACAGATTCTGTTTGCTGCTTATCTTGTGGTGTCTGTTCTTCATGTGCCATTGCTACTCTCCAGCCAGCTCCGCGTTAACGTCACGGAAAGTCTAGGTGTTAATTTCATTTGCAGCATATATGGGGCCAAAGAGACACCTTTCAACACTTGAAGGCACTTTTTTTCAGGTAAATTCAGATAAATATTGCATCAGCACACAAAAAAGCTTATATAAAAGTACTGTATAAAAACACATGTAATTTATTATGCTGAATCAACTGACTATTCGTGACTTTGCAATTGTTGAAAGCCTTGATCTAGAACTCAATCAAGGCATGACTGTCGTAAGCGGTGAAACAGGGGCAGGCAAGTCCATTATGCTGGACGCATTAGGCCTCACTTTGGGTAACCGTGCCGAAGCAGGCACTGTAAGGCTAGGCGCTGAAAAAGCGGATATTACAGCAAGTTTCAATATTGCTGAGATACCTAGCGTAGAACAGTGGCTACAAGATAATGATCTAGATAACTGCGGAGAGTGCATTTTAAGGCGCGTGATCACTAAAGATGGCCGCTCTCGCTGCTATATCAATGGTCGCCCATCACCAGCCAACATGGTCAAAGCCTTAGGCGAACACCTAATCGCTATTCATGGCCAACATGAACATCAACGCTTATTAAAAAGAGATTATCACCGCACACTACTGGATGACTTTGCGGGACTCAATAAGCTGGCCGAGCAGACACGCCATGCATTCCAACACTGGTCAAAACTGAATACAGAGCTGACCCGCTTATCAGAACAGAGCGCTGAGCAAACGTCCCGCATTCAATTGTTGAGCTATCAAATTGAAGAGCTTGATCAACTCGCTCTACAAGAAAACGAATTAAAGCAACTTGAACAAGAACAAAAAACCTTGTCCAACGCTGGCGAGATACTGAGCACTGGCCATGAGTTTATAGGACTCGCCAGTGACAACGAAAATAGTAACTGCGTGCAATCACTAAACCACTGTCGTCAGCTTCTCACTAATATTGAGTCCGAATCCCCCTCGGTTCGCCAAGCCGCCGAAATGCTGGATTCAGCCTTAATCCAAGTGGAAGAAGCAAGTGCCGAAATTCGTCACTACCTAGACAGAGTGGAGATAAACCCAACACGCCAGCAAGAGGTTGAAGAACGCTTATCAACCATTTTTGAAATTGCACGCAAACACCGTATCAAACCAGACGAGATCACAACACTGCACAAAGAACTTCAACAGGAGTTCAACTCTCTTAGTCGTACCGATGAAGAACTTGAACAGCTAGAAGCGTCCGTTGAGAGTGCATATTCAAAGATCATCGAACTCGCAAAAAAACTCAGCGAAAAACGAAACAAAGGCGCTAAACAATTAAGTAAACTTGTCGATCAGCAGCTACATAGCTTAGGCATGCCGGCAGCGTCATTAACTGTACAACCATCCACTTTAGAAAAACCAACCGCTAATGGATTAGAGGATATTGAGTTTTTAATCGTGACCAACCAAGGGCAGCCAGCAAAACCTCTCAACAAAATAGCGTCCGGCGGTGAACTGTCCCGTATCAGTCTTGCTATTCAAGTGATCACAGCACAAACATCTACGACCCCCACACTTATTTTTGATGAGGTTGATGTAGGTATAGGTGGAGCTATAGCTGAGGTTGTCGGTAAACTATTAAGAACATTAGGCCAAAGCGCACAGATTCTTTGTGTCACCCACCAACCACAAGTTGCATCACAAGGGCATCAACACCTATTTGTCAGCAAACGTAGCGACAAGCAGCAGACCCATACCCAGATAGATCAATTAACAGAAGAAAGACGGATAGAAGAGGTCGCTCGCATGCTTGGCGGCATATCCATTACCGAACGTTCCATTGAGCATGCTAAGGAGATGTTAGATCTACAGCATTAACCTTAAAAATAAAATGGTTATAACAAACACTAAAAGACCAGCTTAATAGCTGGTCTTTTAGGATTCACCGTAGCTGAGAATTAACGCTTACTTTTTACCTATAGAATCTTTATGGATACCGTATAGGTAAAGTGTTCTATCCGTAACAACAAACCCCATAGACTCAGCAATTTCGTTTAATAGAACATTCAAACGCGGATCATTGAACTCTCTTACCATACCGCTTTTAACACAAACAATATGATCATGTGCTTCATCACGCGCCAATTCAAAAACAGAGTGCCCACCTTCAAAGTGATGACGTGTCACTAAACCTGCAGCTTCAAACTGAGTTAATACTCTATAAACTGTTGCTAAGCCTACATCCTCACCCTTTTCCATCAGCAACTTATAAATATCTTCAGCACTGAAATGATCACCTTCACCGGCTTGTTCCAGTATTTGATAAATTTTTACACGAGGCAGGGTAACTTTAAGGCCCGCTTTTCGAAGTTCCTGATTTTCAAGTGACATAATAATTCTCTAGGCTATTTGGTGTTAACAAGTAAGCATAACAAGCTTAATAACTTGTTCAAATGCGTACGAATCTTTATTATCCGCATTTACGCACAATTGTGGAAGCAAAAACAGATGCAAAAACTACTTATTATCGCAGTGCTCACTATAGCACTGTCTGGCTGTTCCGGTTTTCCTGGGGTTTATAAAATTGATATTCCACAAGGCAATGTTGTTAACCAAGAGATGGTTGACCAATTACGCCCAGGAATGACTGAAAACCAAGTCCGTTTCATTATGGGCAGCCCACTAATGACCGATACCTTCCATGAAGGCCGCTGGGATTATCTATATAGCAAGAAAAGCGGATCAGAAAACGATGAAGGCTATATTCGCGAGCGTATATCCCTCTACTTTAAAGATGGCAAGCTCTCCGGCCTGAATGGTGACTTCCGCCCAGGCGGTGGTAAAAGCGAAAATTAAACCCGCTAGCGCGCAGCAGCTTCAGCTTCTTTTTTTGCTTTCATTTTAGCTGCGCGTTTTGCCCTAACCTCTTTAGGATCTGCGATCAAAGGTCGATAGATCTCTACTCTCTGACCTTCACGCAAAACAGTTTCCTTAGGATCTTTAATCGCTTTGGAAAAAATACCCATAGGCGCCGTTTCTGGATCAATTTCCGGAAAAATCTCGACGATACCAGATTTAATCACGGCTTCATAAGCTGTACATTCATCCGGCACATTTAATGAAATGATTTTCTGTTCTGTGGGTAATGCAAACGCAACTTCTACAATCATATCGTGCTCTTAATCGTAAATTTCATCAGCGCGGCTTACGAAAGCATCAACTAAAGTCGTCGCTACTTGATTAAATACTTTGCTCATCGCAAGGGATGCAATTTTACCAGAAAATTCAAACTGAAGATTAAGGCTTACTTTGCATGCCTCATCACTGAGAATTTTAAAATCCCAAATACCAACTAAAGAGGAAAAAGGGCCTTCTACTAATTCAAGCGTCATTTGGTTAGGGCGTTTTAATTCATTACGTGTCGTAAAGCTGTATTTGAGCCCTGCTTTAGACAAATACAGAGTTGCGATCAACTCCTCATCCGAGCGACTGACAACTTCAGTTTTAGAGCACCAAGGCAAAAACTCAGGATAACGCTCTACATCATTAATAAGATCAAACATCTGTTCTGCAGTGTGCAACACCAATGCACTGCGATCTACCTGAGCCATACCAACAAAATGTCCCTACTTAAGTTTCTCAATTAAATTGAGAACAAAAATCACTGACACGCCTATAGGCGCAATAAAACGCAACGCAATATACCACGCATTAAACAGCAGAGGGGAAGAGATTGCCAACTCATTGGCCACTATATTCCGCGTGATAATCCAGCCGGCAAAAATAGCAATAAACAAGCCACCCAGTGGCAACATTATATTGGCTGTCATGAAATCGAGGAAATCGAATACATTAAATCCAAGCAATTTCACATCAGAGATAAAGTTGAATGAACCTAAAGCAGCAATCCCCATGCCCCAAACAATCAAACCCAAAACAATACATGCGGGAATGCGATGCCAATTAAACTTTTCAACTAACCAAGCCGCCGCAGGCTCCATTAGAGAGATCGCAGAGGTCCAAGCAGCGATACCCACCAGCAAGAAGAACACAAAACCAAAAATCTGACCGCCGGGCATCTGACCAAACGCAACAGGCAGAGTCACAAACATCAAACCGGGCCCAGCCCCTGGATCCATACCATTAGAAAAAACGATAGGAAAAATAACCAATCCCGCGATCAAAGCAACCAAAGTATCCATGATCGCGATCCAGATAACCGCACCACCAATAGAAGTTTTCTTCGGCATATATGACCCATAGGCCATGATCGCTCCCATACCTAAAGATAAGGTAAAAAAGGAGTGCCCTAACGCCACCAGCACAGAATCCCAACTTAATTCAGATGGGTCATAATGAAACAAAAAGTCCCAACCCGCCGCAAATCCTTCCGTTTGCGAAGAGTAACCCAACATAACAAGCAATAAGAAAAACAATGCGGGCATAAGAAATTTAACCGCATTTTCCAACCCCTTTTTAACGCCGCCGACAATAACTAACATCACCATCATGACAAAAATCGAGTGCCAGATAATCAACGTCTGAGGATCGCCTAACAGGTCATTAAATACAGAGCCTGCATCCGCACTCCCTATAGCGATAAAGTCCCCAACCCCCATCCCCGCGATATAAAACAACACCCAACCCGCGACAACAGAGTAGAAAGAAAAAATCATAAAACCCGCAAGTACACCCGTCCAACCGACAAGCGACCAGTACTGAGGACGTCCAGCTTCAAGCGCCACACTTTTCATCGCATTAATAGGACTTTGACGCCCCCGACGTCCGATAAGCACTTCGGCCATCATGATGGGAACCCCCACCAGAAGAATGCAACAGAGGTAAACTAAAACAAACGCCCCACCCCCGTTTTCACCCGTGATATAGGGAAACTTCCAAATATTACCTAAGCCTACAGCTGATCCCGTAGCCGCTAATATAAAGATCCAACGAGATGTCCAAGCACCATGAATAGATGTTTTGTCTTGCATAAGCTGATAGCTCTCTATTTCTTCTTATGATCAACAGATAGCGAAATTCTTTCATCTATACCTCAAAAGCACAACGAAAAATAATCACTTGCCATCCATTAAATAAAGTACAGCAACGCCATTTAACACAACGGTAAATATTATTAGAACTGCTTTCTTTGCTTTGATCTGCACTATATAATCGCCCGCCATGGCTAAAAAGAAAAAAGCCCCATCAGGCAACACCATCTGTCAAAACAAAAAAGCACGTCACGAGTTCCTTATTGAGGATAAATTCGAGGCGGGTTTAGTGCTGACTGGATGGGAAGTAAAAAGTTTACGCGAAGGTCGCGCACAGCTCGTTGAATCTTATGTGAATATTCATAAGGGAGAAGCGTGGCTTGTTGGCGCCCATTTCACACCATTAAAGACAGCCTGCACCCACGTGGTCGCGGACCCTACACGTCAAAGAAAACTACTCTTAAATCATCGAGAGCTAGTTAAAATCATTAGCGCGATCAATGCCAAGGGTCTTACCTGCGTCCCACTTGCGCTCTATTGGAAAGGTAATCACATTAAATGTGAAATAGCCTTAGCCAAAGGTAAAAAACAGCATGACAAGCGTGCTGCTGATAAAGATAAAGACTGGGCACTACAAAAACAGCGTTTAATGGCGGCTAGATAAATTGAGCAGCGGTACTTGCCTAAGTGCCGCCCTCCTCCCGTGTATACGTTTTCTCATGTCATCGCTCAATTCAATGAACTTCAATCACGCTGCACTGCAACGTAAAAATCGACAACCATTCATAGAATCAACCACTTATTAAGCACTCAGCTTATTTCTCTTAATCCCCTATTTTATACTCAGACAAACAAGCGTTTAAAATATACGTTTACATCTCTTGATTTTGATCATTTCTAGTGCAATAGTTTACTCCACAAAGCACATCACAGTGTGTTTTATGCAGCAGGGCATTCAGGGAGAATAACGTGCAGTCACAGGGATATCAGTTACAAGTTAACAGCATAGGTGACGCTAATGCATTGACCATTAGTGCAGCTCATCAACATTTCGGTCTTTCTAAACAAGAGTGTATTCAACGAATACTTACCTCGCCCTCTATACTCCAATCTAATCTCAGCCAAGAACGAGCATCACAACTAAAAGCTGCGCTCAGCGACTTCAAACTACCTTGCGAAATTGTCGGCAATGATGTCGTTATAAATACCGATACAACACAGTATGAACTAGCGGCTCACATCAAAAAGTTTGATCACGCCGCCGAGTTTGCTGCTGAAATTGCAGCATTTACAGGACAAACCGGCGAAGAAATTGTCAAAAGCCTGACCCAAGTTCCGGCAATACTTTTGGGACGTCTATCCAAAACGGTTGCCGCAGACCTTATCCGACGCTTTAGTAAACCGGGTATAGAGTTAGTGGCCTCAGCACCTGCAACGGCGCTTTATACTGTAATGGCCTTTATGCCTAGTTATAATGAGTCAATCCGAAGCCAATATATCAGCCTAGGCCTTAAACCCAATTCTAATGAAGTCACCTGTAAACAGTGGTCAGCTAACAACTTAAGCTACAGCTCAGCACAAGATATCTGGCAAAAAGCTACATCACTTCATCTCCCTGTAATTATCCAGAACCATGATTATTTTAGGTTTAATCTCACCCTTGATAGCGTGTCTTCAGAACTAGATTTCGACTCTTTTTCAAATTGGTTAACTGAACAGTTCTCAATTCCAGAAAAGATTCATAGAAAACTAATCGACTCCCTACCTATTGTATTAGAACGTTCTATTCCGCTTGAGAACGCCCAAACCCATCTCGCGGCAATGTACGAACTGGGCTGCCAAGGTAGCGCAATATCAGTGGCGGGAGAGAAATATAATATCGAATTCAAAAATCTCACCTCAAACACCCAACAAGCTCTAAGCAATTTGCTTAACAGCATTATGGGAAGAACAATACTGCTACCAGTACCTAAAGAGGGCACAAGCACAATCCCTTTAGCCGCTAATATCCATCAAGCACAGTGGATTACACACGAAGCAAAGAAAGCGGGACTAATGGCACGCTTAATTCCAACAACCGAATCTAAAGGTCAATAAAGTCATGGATGCTGAACAAATCAGTTTTGGCGGCGCCTTAGAGGAGATCGCTTCCCTTCTAAAACGGCGACAATATGAACCCGCAGTTCAAGCTATCCACGTGCTAAGCCAAGCAGCGATGCGGCAAAATATTCAACTGATATTACAACGCTATTTAGCCGAATTAAGCATGGAATGCTTAGAATTATGTGGCCAGCTCAATACAGCACTCGATATTTGCGAACACTGCCTTCAACAATATGCTGAAGCTGAAGATAGTTTATCTACAGAAGCCAAAAAAGATCAGATTACACTGGAAATGAGGAAACTCTGCTTGTTAGTCAAACTTGATATGCGCGATCAACTTAGCGCTCAGAACAAACACCTCATTTCACTCTGCACCGCCCAACAACAAGCAACATTGCAACCCATATTAAACCGTATAAATAGGTATAGCAGCGCCTCATCAGGCCGCTTAACTCAAGAACAACAAGGCTTAGGGTTATTTCATCTATCAGACCGACTTGTTCGAGAAGGCGCTAAAGCCTTTGGCTTAGCTTAAAACTGAGCGCCAATACAAATTTATACATTGCTGTAGAAAGGAATTCTCTTACTGCATAAGTGCAGTAATAAACGCAATAGATCTGTGCATAGGTCAACCGATTAGCCCAAGCTAATCAACAAAGGGAGAGTATGATGAATTTTGATAACGAAGTCGCCGGAATGACACCGGGACAGGCACTCATGGATGTGCCGATCCCTAAGCTTATCGAAAACACAGCGAAAGCAATCGCCTCCGCACAATATGAACTCGATGCGACCTCCGTGCGCGCAGCTACCCTACTTAGTGAGACACAAGTAACCTTCAACGATGCGCAAGGCGTACCACGAGATAGGAGCCTACTTGAACTAGGCTTTATCCCGCAATTTTATCATTTCACCGAAACAGAGATGGAATTCAAAGTAACCATTTCCGTACGTGTTGAATCAGGCATAGATATTGGCGGTGAACTAGAAGCCGGAACACCAGAAAATTCAAGCTTCCCTGTCGCATTTGCTGGCAGCATCTCATTCGACCTACATCACAAATATGAATTTGATATGGAGGCCGTCTCCCGTATAAAAACCACTATGCGCTCAGTTCCACCACCGCAAGCATTTTTAGATGCCATAAAAACACACGCGGCCAACGGCGGTGGGCGCATCTCATCCGATCCTAACCCCGCGCCATTAGTTGACCCTATTCCGGTTAACCCAGCTGATAGTGATACGCCTACGGATAACGACACACCGACCGACAATGGCGATACAGACACCGACGGCTAACCTGGAGCACTAAAATGTCACATAGCAAAGTGATGGCAAGTTTAGAACAATCTCCACTGCCAGGACTTCTTAATCAGTTGGGTACCGCTATTGCCTCAGCGCAACGTGAGCTCGATATCAACTCTATAAATATGGCGATGCAACTCGGTGATGCGGAAGGGCATGGAGTCGATGTGGGGGATGGTGAAAAACAATCGCTAATTAGCCTTGGATTTGCCCCCGTGTTTTATCACTTCACTGAAGCCACCATCGACCTAAAAGTATCCCTATCGTCCTCAACCAGCAGAGAAGCCAGTTTTGGCACCTCAGTCATGGCTGGCGGCACCGCCTACTTCGTTATGTTTGCCGCGACGGTCAGTGCATCTTTCAGTAACAAATATAGCTTCTCTTCTGAAGCAAGCAGCTCAATCACAGCCAGAATTTCATCAATTCCACCCCCTAACGCTTTTCAAAATTGGCTTGCCAGTCGGCAACCCGTCTCAACCAATAACAACGACACCAACGAATAAATTCGCGGTATTTATAGGAGTTAACTCATGTCAAACATAGGAAGAGATTTATTAAATGTCCCCATGGGGGAGATGATCCGAGAGATGGCCTTTGCTATCGCCGATGCCCAGTACGAATTAGACCAAGCCAGTGTCCATGTAGCCCAAATGATGGGCGGACGGTTACCTATACTCGACGACAGCGGTAACATCACTGGTACTGAAGATACACGGGTATATTTTGGTAAAGATGAAGAGGGTAAATCACAAAAGCTCAGCATGATGGAATTAGGCTTTTCACCTACATTCTACCAATTCACTAATAACATTATTGAAGTAAAAATTGCGATCAAAATGTCTCGTGAGATTGAACGTACAACCACAACTAATAGCACCCGCGACAACTACAAAAAAAGCTCAAGCTTCTTTGGCCGTTTATTTGGCAGCAAAACAAAAGTAGGTACAACCACTGTCGATGCTACCTATTCAAGCAAATACAACTACAGTGCCGAAGGGGCCAGTTTATTACGCTGTAACTTAGTCCCAATTCCTGCACCGGCTATGTTTGAAGAGCGTGTTCGTGCACTACTCGATAACGACAACCCATCCGATGAGACCTAATGTCAAACTAATATAGGAGCAACAGATTATGCCTCGCAGAAGCATTGGACGTGAATTAAGTGATGTACCTTTTGGCGAAATGATCACCGGTATGGGGATGGCAATCGCAGAAGCACAATATGCGATGGATGAAAGCGGTCTACGCCTCGCCCAGATGATGAGCGGTGAATATGAAGTCACCGAAATAGACCCCATTACAGGCGCTACATCAGTCACCAAAAAAGAATCCCTTGTTCATTTTGATGGCCAGAAAATGTCCCTAATTGAGCTGGGTTTCACACCCACATTTTATCAATTTACCGACACCACCATAGAGATAAAAATATCGATCAGCTTTACCGAACAATCCGAGTTCGAACGTAAGAGTTCGAGCAAGTCGGTGAGCGCGACAGCGACCGGTTTTATCATAGGCGCACATGCCAAAGTGAGAACCACCTCAGTCAGTGCTCGCTATGCCAACAAATACAACTACTCGGCAGAAGGCTCCAGTTTAATGCGAAGCCGCATTATGCCTACGCCACCACCGGCGGTTTTAGAAGAGCGCATTAGAGCTATTGTTGAGAGAAACCAACCTGACTCAGAATAACAAAGCCTAAGCGATGAGTGACTACCTTGACTGGAGCGACTTACTGGAAGAAGAGGATGTAAACGATTCACCTCAATCTTCCACTACGCCGCTATTTGAAAGCGAAAAAAAATCACTGGCTGATCTACTGCAAATGGATCAAGTCTCAGATGAGCTTAAACATCTGATAGAGCACCACCAAACCCTTGAACAGGAGATGGATCAGTTATTAGGGCGCACAAAAGCAGAAGAGAATAGCTGGGATAGCCTACGTTTCCCTATGCCTGTTCACACAGCTAAATCGCGCCTACAAGATAAGCAAGCAGCCAAAGCCGAACTACTCTTGGCAGAACAAAAGAAAAGATGGCTAGAACAATCAAAGCTAAAACGTAAACAAGAACAACAAAAAGAAGAGCAAGCAAAAGCGTTAAAAACGGCGCAGCTTATTCGCAAAAAAATTGACCATAAAAACAAACTGCAACGCCAACAAAAGCTCGACCAACTAAAACGCGAGGCTTTAAATCAACAACAACTACAGCGACAACGCAGCGAAACGTTACAACGTGAACGTCAAGAACGTTTAGCAACACAAAGACAGGAAGCATTAAAACGTTTAGCGGCTGAGCAGCAACGTATAGAACTACAAAAACAACAAGCACAGAAGGTAGCGTTAGAAAACAAACAACGTCTGGCCGAATACTTACTGCGGGAAGAGAGGCTACAGAAAAAGCCTACCGATCAAGAGCAGGATAATAGAAAAGCCACAGAGGAAAAAGAGCTAGAACAACGCCAAAACAGACTTCAAACGCTCTTAGCTCGTAGAAAAGAAGAAGCGCGCCAGCAGCGGTTAGACGATGAGAAACGGCGACAACGCGCACTGCAAAAACAAATGGATAGGCGAGCAGAAAATGCCCGCTGGGGATTTTAGATCCAATGAATAGGTGGAGTAGATAACATGTCAAATCAGGTTGCCCAAGGGCAAAATTTAGATGACTTCCTGATCAATCTGGCTGATGGCCTAACCCAAGCCCAAAGCAGGCTTAACAAAACTCCCGTGCTTAATGCATACGGCCAAGAAGCGCTTGTTTACCACATTCCTAAAATGGAATTTGAGCTAAAGCTTGATATGACATCAACCGCCTCATCTGAAGGCAACAATCAAAGCTCGTACAAAAAGACAAAACTAGCTTTCAGACCCTCCACATCCACTAATCAGACACAAAGTGCCAGTAGCGTCATCCGTGGAGTAATGATCGCAACACCAATCGATTCGGGACGCCCAACGCCCATCATTACCTTATCTGCCGTAAAAAGTGCCACAAACCAAGTGAAGATAGAGATACGTTGCCAAGACAGTTTAGGCGAACCATTAGGCAACAGCACAGCAGAGATCAATATAGATAGAGAACTATCAAACAAGCTTAACAAACAAGAGAAAAGAGGCTCATTAAACCGTGGCACAAAACTCAATCTAGCCACCTTAGAGCTCGATGCCCAGGGTTACGCCAGCTGCCAACTCCAGATTGCCAAAACAGAAGCAAAAAACCAGATCATCGCCATTACTGCTGACCTGCTTTCGCAAACCGAAACACTGCTATACAGACATCAATAGGAGATAAATAATGGCACTGACAATTACAGCCAAACTTCTTGATAGTAACGGCAAAGCCCTGAAAAATGCCTTTGTAGATGTCTGTTTCTACGCTGCAAATGGTCGAATACAACGTATTGCTTCGGGTAAAACACTCGCAAGCGGTCTATTCAAAGCACAAGGCAGTGTAAACCTTACAGGATATTTACCGCGCGTCTTGCTACGAACTCAACACAAAAATAACTGGCTCAACCTAACCAACACACCGAAAAGCTATAGCAGCGCAAAATTAGATTTTGGCAACGTAAAAGTCAGTTTCAGTCCTGTTCTAACGGTTGCTAACACCATCTTCCATACAATCCCAACATCAATTACTGGGATTCCAGCAGCCAGTAACACCGAAAGCGTAAAACAATTAAACACCCTTAAGACATCTAATCAAGCACTAGAAAAACAGCTACAAGCAACTAAAAAAGCGGAATCTACGTTAAAGCTTGAGATTGACCAGCTACGAAAAGTCACTCAAACAGCAAAGATAGATCCTGCCATAACAAAGCAACTATCTACGCTTCAGCTACAAAATAAAAATCTAGCCGAACAACTAAAAACAAAAGATGGCCGCATAAAAGAGCTCGAAAGAATAGATCCAAATGCCAAAGCAACCTTAAAAACAGAAGAGTTTAATAAGGATGAAATGATCTCATCAGCTATGGCTGCGCTTAACAAAGCCGATACTGCCAACAATGGCCGCTTCCAACTAAAAAGCGCCCGCATGGATCTAAAAGTATTGCCCGGTAGCAGTAAAGATAAGATTCGACTCGTCAAAGACGCGAATAGTCTAACCTTAATTGATCCCGCTATGCTCTCAACACTGATACTCGATTTAGATGTTTCAGGCCACCAAGAACCCGTTACTCACCAACAAACCAAAATGCCAGATTTAACCGGCTATACCCGCAGCTTAGCTAATCGAAGACTCGATGAGATGCAGCTCGATGCCCAGTGGTACAACCAACAACTAACAAAAGAACAGCAAAGTGAAACCGGCAAAATTATTAGCCAATCACCTAAAGCTGGCACAGCAATCGATAGCGACACTGAAATCATGTTAATTATCGGGGTTTCCCCCAGTACAGGAGCTTAAACATGTCACAAAAGAATATCTTTCAGGATGTGTTAGCAGCACCCCTTGGTGATATGGTCGCCGAAATCGGTACAGGCATAGCTAATGCTCAGTACGCCATCGACGCTAAAACCATCGAAAACATGAAGGAAATCTACCGCAGTGATGACGAAACCATCACCGAGTTAAGAAACATCGGTTACCGCCCTACTTGGTATGTTATCCCAGAGGCTACCGCTGAGATCAATATGGCCCTCTCATTGAGACAAACCTTAGACAGCAATGGCAAACGAACCACTGAACTACAAGGCACGACCGTCGATGCTAGCTACCAAAACCAGTACGATTTTAATGTACAGGCCAGTAGCAAACTGACCATTAAATTCCTACCTGTGCCCGCACCTACGCAGGTGGATGATCTTAATATTGTCCCGAATATAACTGGGCAGCCTTTGGCCACCGCAAAAGTGCTACTCCAACGCTTAGGTATTAGTTACAACGTCAGCCCTAAAAATGTATCTGATAGCAAAATCGTCACCGCCACAGCTCCACAGGCGGGCGAATTGATAGAAGCGGAGCAAGTCTTAACCATAAAGGTTTAACGGACAAATATTATGAATATTTCAGCTGCCCAACTCGCCAATATGCTGCGAAGCCTTGCTAGTCAATCATCACAACAAAGACAAAGCGAGCAGCAAACACCAGAGCAGTCCCTACAGCAAGCCCTAAATCCTGAGCAATTACTAAGCTCACTAGGAAGCTCATTATCATCACCTGCACAAAACGATCTACTGGGTAGCTCTAGATTACAAAACTCTCTTCGACAGCTAAGTAACCAATCTAACTTAGATGCCTCACAGTTAAATGCACTATCAGAACAATTAACACCCCACATAGAAAATGCGATCAAGAATGGTCAGTTTTCCGACCAATAAAAAGACACAGGTTAAAGCACTAAATTGATGGATCAAATGCAGTAAATACCTATATAAAAAATTGGCTATAAATCGCCAGAAGGAGGCAACATGTGCAATCCAGGACACGATGTATCAGCCGCGCTATCCCGCGCCGGTAGCGATGGTTTAAACAACCGAATTACGCCCCAACAATCACTTACGATTAGTGCATTTGACCGCATTGTCGCCACGCTTAGTGCGCACCCTATTGATGAGGGTTACTTCTGGGATTCGGTTAACAGCCTTGAACACTACGTCGACCATACCGATTCATTTAACCGAGCACTTCGCGCCCAAGCATTTAGAACCTTTGCGGCTAGCCATACTCAAGACCAAGTAAACAATAATATCTGGAATGCCATCGGACGCCGCTACGCAAACATGAGTCAAGACCATCGAGGCACCCTTAATGTATTCCTGCGCGATAAAGTTAGAGACTCGTTAAGCGGTCAACTAGCCTGGGAAACCCACTCCCAAGCCGTCAGCATGATGGATCAAGCAGTTAGATCACTCAATGCGCTGGCATCTAACGACGCACAACTACAAGAATGGAAAGCCCGCTTACGAGCAATGCTATCCTCACCCGACCAAACCATTCAACGTGCCGGACAGCAAGTCATGGACGGTCTAGGTATAGAATCGGTTGTCGCACTAGATAGCACCGAAAGAATGGCAAGCAGTATTCGCGCTACCAGCCGCTTAATCACAGATACCCTAGAAAACTTTCGCATTATAGCCCCGCAAAACCTGTTCAAAACCATCTCCCAACTTCCCGGCGCAAAAGAGAGCCTTATCCGCTCACTCGGCGCTAGTCAAAGCAGCTTTATTGTTCTCTGTATCAATCAAGCCGTCAGCCGAGGTGAATCACAACTTAGTACCGAAAGTTGGGTACGGTCAATATCTGGTATCACTGCCGGCATAGCGGTAGGTATCATTACCGGAGGGGCAAGCACGCCTTTAGTACTAGGCCTACTCGCAGGGGCTGGTACCAGTGCCGTTATGGGCCTCCCGGGCTTACTTCAATCGATCCGCGCCGTTGATGAAGCACGTATAGGCGAAGCATCCGGCATTATGGATGATCAAGCTATTGAACGAGCAAGCTCAGCCCAAAACTGGTCTACCGGCACCTACATTGCTGGGATATTGATACCTAATGGTGCAGGCACCTATATAGGTAATGCTGCATCCAGCGCCGCTGGCCAAACGGCTGGAGCGGGACTCTCAACCATACTAGAAATCATTGGCGCGCTTGCCCCTTCCAGCCGCGAAAGCGCAGGCTTCACCGCCCTATGGGAAAAACTTAACTCGATGACGCCAGAAGCACGGGAAGAATACTCAACCGCCTTCGATACGGTTATGGAACAGAAAAATATTCCTCAAAGCGCCAGACCTGCGGTACTTGCCGCCTTTGTTGAAAATAACTTAGCCTCGCTCGATAAAACCGCATCAAAAGCGAGTAAAGATCTAGAAAGTTATTGTGATCAATTGGGCCGTCAGCAATAGATAAATAAATTTATTACAGAAAGACTTAGGCACAAACGGAAACAACCGCTATAATACGCCCATCTGGGGATGACTTGGCTTCGACGCTGATTACAAAACCTTAGGTGCATGTCGAGAATGTAGTGATTCTCGTAAATCCCTCACTACACAGTTATAGTTGCAAACGACGATAACTACGCTCTAGCCGCTTAAGCCGGCTTGTGCCGCTCCTTCAGGTG
Source organism: Neptuniibacter sp. 2_MG-2023 (assembly GCF_030547495.1). Taxonomy (NCBI): domain Bacteria; kingdom Pseudomonadati; phylum Pseudomonadota; class Gammaproteobacteria; order Oceanospirillales; family Oceanospirillaceae; genus Neptuniibacter; species Neptuniibacter sp. 2_MG-2023. Next base: position 64,257 of record NZ_JAUOQC010000005.1, read on the forward strand.
TCTGTAACTAGAGGATTTTGCGGTATCATTCGAGACAGAATCGCCCGGACGCTTTGCCTCAAGCTGAACGGTTAAAACTAAAGAGGCTCGCCCATAACACCCTGGCTCTCGGGTCGTGACGGGTTAATTAAATAGAGAAGCCTAAACATGTAGATCTTGAGGCGGAGGATTGACGGACGCGGGTTCGACCCCCGCCATCTCCACCAAACATAAATCTTATCACTACCGATAAGTACTCCAAACCCCACTCATGTGGGGTTTTTTGTGTATACTCACTTCTTAACAGTTCCAGCAAAATCCACCAAAAGCCCCCACTTAATCGGGGCTTTACTGGGGGCCTTTGCATTCCCACGCAGGAGCATGGGAACGAGTTTAAAAAAGAGTTTTAACACTGAGTTTCCAATTGGATCTTGGTTTATCTCATTTGGATCTCATGAAGAGATTACGTTATACGGTCCCTATGAATCGATGGATTTCTGTATGAAACTAGGTCTAGAAATGCTTCCTACAATCACTTTTACCTTTCCAAATGAAATGATTTGACCGCCTCCAGTTATCACCTAGATATATGCTACAAAAAACATAAGGACGAATCATGCTTGGTTTAGAAGCACTCAAAGAATTATTAACAGTATTCCATTTACTCTTTGAAAGTTTCTTAGAAATACCTCTACAAGTTATATTTCAGCAATGGGCAAACATACATATGGGTGTAGTCAATTCTTTAGAAAGCATCGCCACAATGGCTTCGGGCTTAGCTGGAGCTTTCGCTATTTTCGCATTACTTCATGATCGTCGAAAGAACCGCAATCCCCTTAAACTAAACCATTGCCGGATAGTTAATTCAGACTTACCAAGTCCAAGCTCTACGCTGGTCTTGCACATTGAGAACAGATCATCACTAGACATTACCGTTAACAGTACTCAAGTATGCTCAGCAGACAAATTCATAGTTAATGTGCCCGAATCAAGCCATACAGCTTTTTCAATGAAATCTAGCCCAGCATCAACTCTTTTCGAATCCCCTAGAAACACATACCCTTTAAAAGTATCACCAAGGGAAACAATAATAATTGCTGTTTCCAATGAACACAGAAAAGCAACTATGAAGGATAAGCACCTTTGCAGAAGTGTTTGCTTAGACTCATCTCACGGTCTATTTCGTTTAAACATTCCAAAAAGATTAGAAATAAGGGATGCAATTTCATACAACCAAGTTGATTACACGAAATCCACAACTAACCGTTTAATTCACTGGGTAAACTGCTTTAATGCTTATATATTCATTTTTAAGAGAAGATTAAAAAAGAAGCACTAGTAGCTTTTTCGGCGCATACATTCCACCATTTACAGCAACATATTGATAAGTAAAAGGTTTTGCAAGATTCGACCCCCGCCATCCACCAAATACCGCAAAAAGCCCCGTTAATCGGGGCTTTTTGTTATTTAGCCTATCTCAAACACTCACACACGACCTAGCTCCCATGCTCTGCGTGGTGGCCGATGCTGATTTGCATTCCCACGCAGGAGCATAGGAACGAGCTGAAACCAATCTCACACACTACGTTCTACACTTAATGCGGTTAGACCATCACCTTTTAATCACTCACAACAATTTCACTCAAACCATGCTTTTCAGCAAACTCTGTTAGTTTGCCGGTTTTCTTCATAGTTAACAGGAAATCATCGATCTCTTGCAACCAATCTAGCTCCCCTTTAGGTACAGCATAGGCATATTCAGTGGGTGCGAGTGATTCTTGAGGTTTAAAGAGTACTGCCCATGAGGTGAGCTGTGTCATTCTTTTTCCGTAGGGATAGTCCGCCATAAATACATCCGCTCGGCCACTTAGCACTTCCTGTTCTCGGGCTTTAAAGCTGTCCACTACTGTGACTTTAGCGTTTTTAATATAGCGCTTAATAACCGGTTCCATAAAGGTTCCACTTTGTACAACCACTACATTGCCATGTTCATCTATATCTTCCCAGCTAGATATATACTGGCTATCTTTTGTACCTACCGCATAAATATCACTTTTTAGATAAGGGGCTGAAAACTCCATATACGGCTTACGACTTTCCCTTACACCTATGCCGTGCATTGCGATATCGCAGGTGTCATTGGATAAATTCTCAACTAAGCTAGAGAAAGAGCTCTCCACAAATCTTAGCTTTACAGCCATAAAAGCAGACAGTTCCCTAGCCATATCTATGTCGATGCCTTCGAGGCGGCCAGTTCTCGGGTTTTTATAACTAATGGCAAAATAATCAGGCCAATAGCACACTTTAAGCTCGCCTAATTCACGTATTTTTTCACCTCTTAAGCTTGAAGCAGCAGACTGATTTATCAGCAACACTAGACACAATGCTATAAGGTGAATTAATCTACATTTATACTTAGTTACTCTCATTTATATAATCCATTACGTCCTAAGTTTTTCCCGTTGCATTACTAATAACAAACATAATTCTTCGTTATACTCAGTATGATCGACACTATCGAGCCAAATCTGAATGAAAGATTATAGCGCTATTAAATCCCGGTCCATCACAAGATGGATATTTTCAGGTGTAATAAGCTCCATACTCTTAATCGCTAGTGTCTTATGGTTTAGCCTTATTCAAAACATAACAGAACGTACCGAGCGATCGGCGCTCTATGCAAGAATGATTGAGGCGACGGTCACCCGAACATTAGAAGCACTAGAGATCAGCCTTCTCTCGTTATCAGATGAGTTAGAAGCTCACGAAGCAAGCCCTGATCATTTCAACGATGTGCGGGAAAGAGCATTAAATGTTCTCAATTTCGCCCCCCAATTAAGACAAATCGTCATAATAAAAAACAATAAAACGATTGTTAATACTAATACTGACAATAGCAAAAACCCAATAAATAATATTAACTTAGAGATATTAGGCTTTAAAAAAACACCGTCTAATGCCTATAGTCTTGGTCTTAATATAGGGACAACGATCAAAGGACGTTACTTACCAACCACCTACGAATACCCCGATGAATCCGCACGGCTTGAGCTTATTCCGATCGGCTTTTCAACCCGCACACACTCTGGGGAGGATCTGCTGATTCTTGCCGCATTTAATTCCAATTATCTAATTCGATATATTAAAGACCTTGATATAGAAAGAAATGATAATATTTATTTGATTGATTTTCATGGTAACGCGCTAGTTCAAACAGGTTTGTTCGGCCCCAACAGAGACAGTATTACTCAGCATCTCTCAACAGTGCTGGAAAGTGGAGAAGATGAGGATGTCAGTATCAACTCATCGTCCTATATTCCTACTTACACAACCACTACGCGGCTCTCAACAAAATACCCCTTAGCAATCGCCATTGTCACCAATTTTGAAGATGCCTTTTTTCTTTGGGTAAAACGGAAAAGCACCTTCCTATTAGTTATTGGCTTAGCCATTGTCACGCTCATTATTGGTGCTATTTATATCGTTAGAATTAATAAAAAAGCATTCGCGATGAGAGAAAATGTCCACCTATTATCTGAAGTCGTCGAAAAGAACCCGACCGCTATTATCATTACCGACAATACCGGTGATATTCAGTATGTGAACAGGAGCTTTGAGCAGATCACTGGATATAAGAAGAATGATGTATTAGGGCAAACCCCACGCATTCTCAAATCAGGCCATATGCCTGAGCCACAATATGACGATATGTGGCAAAAGCTTAAAAGAGGAAAAAGCTGGTATGGGGAATTTCATAATAGACGCAAAAACGGTTTACTCTATTGGGAAAGAGCATCCATCAGCCCGCTCATTAATGATGATAATGAGATCACCCACTTTATTGCCCTGAAGCAAGAGATAACAGAGGAGCGCAAAGCTCAAAACAAACTGCGCTTAGCTTCAGCAGTTTTTAATGCGGCGGCCGAAGCTATATTGGTCACCGATGCGAAAAATCGTATACAAATGGTTAACCCGTCCTTTCAAAAGATCACAGGTTATTCTGAAGCAGAAGTTATTGGCCAAACCCCTGCGATATTAAAATCGGGGAAACATAGCCCTCAGTTCTATAAAGACATTTATGAACAGCTCAACAGCAAGCATAAGTGGGAAGGTGAGATCTGGAATAAACGAAAAAATGGGGAGATTTACCCTGAGTGGATCGTTATCTCCTGTCGCTTAGACTTAGATAAAAATATTGAGGGATATGTTGCACTGTTTAGCGATATCACAAAAAGAAAAAGTGATGAGGCAATTATTCTTCACCAAGCAAATTATGACGCATTAACAGGTTTACCTAACAGAAACTTATTTGAAGACCGCTTAAAACAATCTCAAAAACTCTGTCAAAGAAACAAGTCAGAAGCCGCCCTCTTTTTTATCGACTTAGATCGCTTTAAATATGTAAACGATACATTTGGTCACCTCGCAGGCGACCTATTGCTGCAATTAGTCTCTACCCGACTAGAATCCTGCATTCGTAAAAGTGATACCGTAGCGCGCTTAGGAGGGGATGAATTTGCAATCATCATTCCTGAGATAAGCCACACAAGCGTTGTTGAAAAAATCGCTAAGAAAATTCTAGCCAGCTTAACTCAGCCTTTTATATTGGAAGGTAATCAAGCCTATATTTCCTGCAGTATTGGTATAGTAACGCATAGCTGTGATGCCACGACTTCAGAACAGCTTATCGCCAACGCAGATAGCGCTATGTACAAGGCGAAAACAAAAGGACGCAATCGATACGAGTTTTTTGATAAAGACCTAAGCACTAAAAACAAAGAACGTAATTTGCTAGAAAACGATATTTATAATGCCATTGAACGTAACGAATTCTATCTAACTTACCAACCCATATGGAGTATTGATGGTAAGCATATACGTTCAATCGAAGCATTAATAAGATGGCAGCATCCCCAAAAAGGCCTTATACCACCCTCTCATTTTATCCCTATTGCTGAAGAATCAGGACAAATTTTAGCTATAGGTGAATGGGTAATTAAAGAGGCTTGCAAGTTTGCTCAGATACTCAGAAAAGAGACAACGCATCCTCCCTCAGTGAGCGTCAATATTTCCAGTGTTCAATTTATGGAAGGCCGTGTAGCCGAGATAATACAAAGGGAGTTAGCCGCTAATAACCTGCCAGGTTCAAGCTTAGTCGCAGAAATTACAGAAAGCGTTCTTTTATCAGAGCAAGAAGATATTTATACGCAGCTTAAAGAGATTGTCTCTGTCGGCGTAGACCTTGCGATAGATGACTTTGGTACAGGATACTCATCCCTTAGCTATCTGAAAAAGTATCCCATTAAAAGGCTAAAAGTTGACAAAATATTTATCGATGAAATTGCTTCGGATATGGATGATCAAGCGTTAGTATCGGGCATCTTATCACTAGCTGAATCTTTATCACTATTAACGATAATTGAAGGGATCGAGACAGAGAGTCAATTAGCAATAATAAGAGGCTTAGGCTCCCCTATGATACAAGGTTATTTGTTTTCCAAACCGATTAAAGGGGAACAAATACTTGAGTTATTAGGCAACAAAGCATAAATTGATTTTTTGATAATATGATTACCTCTTGGTAAGAAAAACATTCAATATATGCTCTAATTCTAAACCCCGTGCTGACATTTAAGGTAATGCAGCACAATTACAAACACTTTCCGCAGAGCAGCACGAGAATAAGCAAGCCACACACCTTTAGTTTTAATTGAGGATAGTTATTGAACCGCCTCTGCAATATAATTTATTGTAGTTCAATAAGAGATACAGGATCCGTATCTCATTAAGTGGTAACGATACGCTAACAAACTGGTCGAAACATGGATAGCAGACAGACTTTGAACTTTATACTCATCCTTATTAGCGCCTCTATGGTTATGGCTGGGTTATATCTCAACCTCAATAATCACGACAATTTCATCGCATTAATCTTAATAGGCGCGGGTGCGAGTAGCCTTATTCCCCATTATTATTTTTCCAGCAAAGCAAAACGATCAAATACAGTTAACTCATCATGCCATACAACAAAAAGCTTCCAAGATACCTTTGAAAAAGCCGCTATTGGATTAGCCCATGTTGATCTACAAGGTAAGTTTATTCGTGTAAACAATAACCTATGCCAGTTTTTAGGTTATCCAGAGCAGGAACTCCTCGAAACCACTTTTCAATCCCTCTCCCTTCCCGACGACTTAGAAGAAAGCTTTAGATGGATCAGAGCTGTTTTAGCAGGCGAAGAGGTTGAAGATTTCTCGAAGATCAAACGTTACTACCATAAAGATGGTCGTTTAGTTTGGGCAAAACTTACAACAACACTAGTTAAAAATGAGCTCAACGAGCCTGATTACTTCGTCTCTTCCATTCAAGATATATCAGAACTAAAAAATACAGAGATGCTTCTTCGCCAATCAGAAGAAAAATTTAAAACAATAATAGAAGCGGTATCTGATGAGGTTGTTATATGGATGTCGACAACAGGTATGCAGGAGATGCTCTATGTTAACCAAGGGTTTGAAAAGCAATGGGGACGCTCGGTTGACACATTATATGAAAACCCAAAAAGCTTTTTAGATATTATCCATCCCGATGACAAAGACGCAGTTGAACAAATATTTACACTAAGCCCCGATAGCAACTGGAATATAGACTTCCGCATCATCCGAGATGATGGCGAAATACGTCATATTCACAACGTCGGCTTTGGTATCCTTGAAAACGGTGAACCTCTTTATCTTGTCGGCTCGGCTGTTGACCGTACCGATATAATGAATCGTCAGCAGCAATTAGACGAATCTATTCTCAAGCTTGAAGCGGCTTACAAATCCTTAGAGCAGTTGTCACAAAAAGACGGACTGACCGGTGTCTTCAATCGCTCAACCTTTTTAGAACACCTCAGCGATGCTCATGAACGCTATAAGCGCTATAAAACACCCGCAACATTAATCTTTATCGACCTTAACCAATTCAAAGAGATTAATGACAATCATGGTCATATCACTGGTGATAATACGCTAATAGCGCTCGCTAATAAGCTATCAGACAATATTAGACAAACCGATGTTCTCGGCCGCTATGGTGGAGATGAGTTTGTAGTCTTGCTCAACAATAGCTCAACTGAACATGCTCAAGAGTTTTTTAACCGCGTAGGTAATAGCATTCAGGTAGATTGCAACTTATCCGGCAAGCCCCTGAGAATTGGTATCTCTTATGGTGCATACGAAATTGATGCTACTGTGGAGACACTTCAACAATGGATATCCCATGCCGATATTTCGATGTATAAAGATAAAGGAACGCACTCCAGTTAGGCTAAACCCCTAACCTATAGCCAATTGATGTTTTATCCCGCTTCACATAAGCTCATCTCATACCTTGCTGGAGTCGGAACATGTATCAACCTAGCCCTATCATTTTACAAAAAAATCCCCCATCGTTAGATGAAATAGACCTAACTAACACCCAAATAGCCGAAAAAAGTGAGTACTTAAAAACACTCAAGAAATCACAAAAAAAGATACTCAGCGTCCAACAAGCTTATTACCACCAAAAGCGCCGAGCAATCTTGGTTTTTGAAGGTTGGGATGCCAGCGGTAAAGGGGGGGCTATAAGACGCTTAACTGAAAAGTTAGATCCTCGTGGTGTGAAGGTTCATCCAATCGGTGCACCCACTCCAGAAGAACAAAGTAAGCATTACCTGTATCGCTTTCAAACTCGCTTACCCAAAGCGGGGACGCTCGCACTTTTTGATCGCTCTTGGTATGGCCGAGTTTTAGTTGAGCGGGTTGAAGACTTCGCTTCAAAACAGGAGTGGCAACGCGCTTATCAAGAGATTAATGAATTTGAACGAAGCCTTATTGATGATGGTGTGAAGATCATAAAGATCTTTATGCACATTAGCCCAGAGGAACAACTTAAGCGCTTTGAAGAGCGATTAAATAATCCAGTAAAACGCTGGAAGCTAACCAGTGAAGATATTAGAAATCGCGCTAAGTGGACAGATTATCATCAAGCTATTAATGATATGTTTAAATATACCTCTACAGAGGCTGCGCCTTGGCACATCATCCCTGCAAACCATAAATGGTATGCCCGTACTGACGTCCTAAAAACCATAGCTTCACAACTATCTGAAGATATGGATATAAGCCCACCTCCCGTAGATCCAGCGGTGATTAAAGAAGCCTATCAAGCTTTAGGTATAAAGATTTCTGATTAATCTCTTGTTTTGCAACAATTCTGAAATAATTAATCGTCATTATTAGCCTCAATTACAAAGAGGCTAATAAATATGACAGAAAATACTTTAAAAACTCAGCTGAAACAGTTGCTGAATCGTGGTTACTCAGAGATTGACGTTTTAAACTTAGGCATTGCACCTAAATATCTGATTGATCAAGCCATTTCCGAATACAAAGCAGACCAACGCATTCAAGACCAAACACTAAGTACTCAACACAATCAGGCAAGCTTCGCTATGCGCTTAGGTGGTTAATTTAGCCACCTCCCCTCCTTTTGAATCATTTTCCTATTATCTTTAGCAATATTCATTTCTTCTATTGATTTCATTCAGATACAATTCACCTCGTTTGGTGTATTAATGTTAGCTACTTGAGGAGAGTAATAACTCACCTCCAAGGGTGGCAGGCTGATTTTTGTGGGGGAAGGCCCGTTAGTCCCAATAACAAATTGATGAGCACTTATAGGAAAATTACAATGAAAAAAGTACTTATTGCAGCAGCTGCTGCTACTTTGATGTTACCTACTGCAGCTATGGCTGAACGTGATGGCCTAACTGTATACAACACCAAATGTGGTGTATGCCATGCTTCAGGCGCCGCTGGCGCACCTAAAGTAGGTGACGCAGCAGATTGGGGCGCACGTGCAACACAAGGTATGGATACCCTATTAGCGACTGCTAAAAAAGGTAAAGGCGCTATGCCTCCTTCTGGTCTATGTATGGATTGTAACGATAACGAACTTAAGTCCGCTATCCAATACATGATAGACAACTCAAAATAAGCACCGAATTCACATAAAAAAACCGCCATATTAAGGCGGTTTTTTTGTCTCAGCCACTAGCTAGAATATCTCCGTCGGCGAAAGGTTACGTAGCTCACCTGTAGGATCACCCTCCTCTCTCGCTTGAATTTTCTCTAACAACTCCTGATCTTTACCCTTTTGCACAATAATTTCTACACGGCGGTTTTTAATTCTATTCGCCGGCGTTGTGTTAGGAACGAGGGGTTTAGTATCAGCATAACCTAATACCCTAAAGCGTGACTGCTCAATACGCGGATCACCAAACAACTCGTGGGCAACCGCCAATGCACGTGCTACCGAAAGATCCCAGTTAGATTCAAAACGGCGTCCAGCATAAGGAATGTTATCACTATGCCCTTCAATCGCTACGTTGCCTTTCACATCTAACAGCACGTCTCTAATCTTGGCTAACACAGGGATAGATTCATATTTCAACTCTGCGGAACCTGAATCGAAAGAGCCTTTCTCTTTAATACGAATAATAATTTTTTTACCATCCGTTTCAACTTCGACGCTGCCATCACCGATCTCCTCTGCCAATGCTGCGGCAAACTCGACTGCATCCTCTTTCGCCTGCTGTTCTTGCTCTTTTTGCAGTGCTTGATCAATACCGGCTTCTAGATCTGGTGTATCACTCTCTCCCTCTTTTGAACGAACATCTAATGTATTCATATCATTATTAACCGTCATCTGACGGACTTCGTTCAAGGGAGTTGGTTCGGGACGACCAGGGCTAAACTCTTGAGCAATAATTGATGTGCCTTTAGGTATATCTTCAACCTTAATCTGGTTTTGCACACCAAAGGCTTCACGCATTGAACCCGCAAGCTGCTTAAACTTCAGTACATCCATCTCTGAAAAAGATAGAAGCAGAACAAAGAAACACATCAACAGCGACATTAAGTCGCCAAAGGTTGCTAACCAACCAGGCAACCCTGCAGGGCAGGGGGGGCATTCATGCTCTTCGGTATCATCACTCATTGCTCAGCTCCTTACCGAATTAACCTTCAGCCGCCACACGTTTTTTCTCTGGCAGATAGTTTCTCAACATCTGTTCGATCACACGCGGGTTTTGACCGGCTTGGATGGCAAGTAAGCCATCAATAACTAAAGCCGCATTAAGCGCCTCTTCATTTTTCCTAACATTCAGCTTGTCTGCCATAGGCAACGCCACCATAGTCGCAAGCATGGCGCCATAAAGCGTTGTCAGAAGTGCTACGGCCATCGCCGGACCAATAGATTTTGGGTCACTCATGTTAGAAAGCATCTGCACCAAACCAACCAATGTACCGATCATACCCATTGAAGGACCTACATCCCCCACAGCAGAAAATACTGATGCGCCAAATTCATGGCGATCACTGGTTAATTTTGCTTCTTTCTTCAACAACGTTTTGACCACTTCAGGATCATGGCCATCAACCAATAACTGAATACCACGTTGCATAAAATCACTGCTAACGGTTTTATCTTCCAACGAGAGCAACCCACCTTTACGTGCGGCATCGGCTAACTCAACAGTTTCAGCAATAATCTCTTCAGGATTTAAAGACTTGTACATGAAGGCCTTAGCAGCCACTTTACCCGCACCTAAAAACTGGCCTAAGGTAAATTTCATTAAAACGACAAAAATACTACCGCCAATAACAATCAACAATGACGGTGGATTAACAAAAACACCTGGATCACCACCCGTTATAATTGCAGCGATGACAATACCAAAACTGCCTAATAAACCGACGAGCGTAGCTATATCCACTCAGGATTCCTCATACCAGCCAATGAACACGTTCAAGCCTTACTTAACTAACTGCTTATCATAGCAAAAAAGTCTCAACAATCACCCACTCTTCATAGGTTTAACGGTTATTCTTTAGGTATAATTGATTCTAGACCGATGCTTCGGTAAGTTTAGCCCTTTCAATGTGGATTTATTCCCATGCCTCGTAAAAAGAAAACAACCGATTTTGAGCAATCCTTGCAGGAACTCGAATCAATAGTCACACAAATGGAACAGGGAGACCTGTCTTTGGAGGACTCTCTTAAAGCATTTGAAGAGGGGGTTAGCCTCACCCGCGAATGCCAAAATATCCTTGCACAAGCGGAACAAAAAGTGCAGCTTTTAATCGAGTCAGGCGGCGAGCTAAAAACAGAGCCATTTGAGCCTGAAGAGGATAGCTGATTTGGAGATTCAGAGCCTGCTCAACCAATACAGCGAACGTGTCGATAGTTATCTTAAAGCATGCATAGTACAGAAAAGTATCGATCCGATTTTACAAGAATCGATGCTCTATTCTCTTTTTAATGGTGGCAAGCGTGTCAGGCCCACTTTAGTACACATGGTGAATACTATGCTGGACGGCGACATGCGCCATGCTGACAGCGCAGCTGCAGCGATAGAGTGTATTCATAGCTATTCGTTAGTACACGATGACTTGCCAGCCATGGACGATGATGATCTCAGACGAGGTAAACCAACCTGTCATATCGCCTATGATGAAGCCACCGCAATATTGGCTGGCGATGCACTACAAAGCCTAGCTTTCGAATTGATCGCTGTGGATAAGTACCTTTCTGCCGACGCTAAAGTGCAGCTCGTAAAAGAGCTAAGCATCGCTTCCGGCTATCAAGGCATGGCCGTTGGTCAATCCTTTGATCTACGCAATGTAGGAAAGCCTTTGACCCTCGCGCAATTAGAAGCGATGCATCAACATAAAACAGGGGCTCTTCTACAATGCTCTGTCATTATGGGTGCAATCGCTAGCGGTAAAGCCAATCAAGACCAGCTCAGCGCATTAACCGATTATGCGCAAGCTATAGGCTTAGCTTTCCAAGTACAAGATGACATCCTGGATATTGAGGGTGACTCTGCGGTAATAGGAAAACCTCAAGGTTCAGATATGGCGCAAAACAAACCCACCTATCCTGCACTATTAGGCCTTGAAGGTGCTAAGCTGAAACTACAACAGCTACACAAAGATGCTAAACAAGCTTTAGCCCCATTTGGTTCAGAAGCATCTGAACTCAAAGCCTTGGCTGATTTTATCGTTCATCGCGATCATTAACTGTAAAAGACCCTTTATGTTTCTCACAATTCCCCCATCTCGTCCTAGTACCCCCCTGCTAGATCAGATTAATGATCCGGACCAATTACGGCAGTTGTCCGCTGAAAAGCTACCTGAACTGGCGGAGCAGCTAAGAGCTTTCTTACTCTATAGCGTTGGACAGAGCGGTGGACATTTTGGCGCAGGGCTTGGGGTTGTAGAGTTAACAATCGCTTTACACTATCTATTAAACACCCCTGAGGATCATCTGGTTTGGGATGTAGGCCATCAATCTTATCCCCATAAAATTTTGACGGCACGAAGAGAGAAAATGCTTAACATCCGTCAAAAAGGAGGTCCGTCCCCTTTTCCAAAACGCTCAGAAAGCCCCTATGATGACTTTGGTGTCGGCCACTCCAGTACTTCAATTAGTGCTGCCTTAGGTATGGCAATTGCCGATAAGTTAAAGGGGTTAAAAAACAAGACGGTTGCTGTCATTGGTGATGGTGCTATGACAGCGGGCATGGCCTTTGAAGCTCTCAATCACGCCGCGCATACCGATACTAACTTGCTTGTAATTTTAAATGATAACGATATGTCGATCTCCCAAAATGAGGGTGGTCTGGCAACCTATTTAGCTAAAAACATAAAACATAAAACTGAAGGCGAAACCACTGCGGCACTGTTTGAAGCTTTAGATTTTGAATACACAGGCCCTATAGATGGCCATGACCTACCTTTACTCTTAGCAAAACTTTCAGACGTATTAGCCAAATCAGGACCGCAATTCCTTCACCTTATTACGAAAAAGGGCAAAGGATTTAAACCTGCAGAAGAAGACCCTGTAGGCTACCACGCAATCACTAAGATAAACCCGATCCACCAGCCAAAAGAAAAGAAGGTCACTTATTCTAATATTTTTGGCCGCTGGATCTGCCATATGGCTGAGTCTCACCCCTACCTAACCGCTATAACCCCAGCGATGAAAGAAGGCTCCGATCTCGTTGAATTTGCCAACCGTTTCCCTGCACGATTTTTTGATGTCGCTATCGCCGAACAACACGCACTGACCCTTGCAGCAGGAATGGCTTGCCAGAAGATAAAACCGGTTGTCGCTATCTACTCCACCTTTTTACAACGGGCCTATGACCAGCTTATCCATGATATCTCGATTCAAGAGCTCGACATTCTACTGGCAATAGATCGAGCAGGACTTGTGGGTGAAGACGGTTCAACCCATAGCGGCGTACTCGATATTAGTATGCTTCGCTGCTTACCTAAGGCCGTTATTATGACGCCCTCTAATGCTCAAGAGCTGCGTAACATGCTCTACACGGGTTACCTCTATAAGGGGTTGGCGAGTGTAAGGTATCCAAGAGGCTCAGCCATTAACCATGTGGAGGGTGAGATGGAAGCACTCGATATTGGCCGCAGCCAACTAATCACTACAGGTAAAAAAGTGGCGCTACTAAACTTTGGACCGCTACTAAAAACAGCACAAGCGGTTTCTGACAAACATGGCTACAGCTTAGTAGATATGCGTTTTGTGAAGCCGGTTGACAGTGAAATGGTTACAGAATTGGCAAATTCACACCAACTACTCGTCACTATAGAAGATCACAGCATTATTGGTGGCGCAGGATCAGAAGTAAGTGAGTATTTACACAGAACCAAAAATAGCACACAGCTCTTAACTTTAGGCATTCCTGATAAATGGATAAGCCATGCCACTAGATCGGAGCAACTGACTGAATGTGGATTAGATGAAGCAGGCATAGAACAGGCTATAACACATGCACTCAGCCACTAAATTTATAGCCAGAAAAACACTATAAGCTGCAAAACTATTGCCGCAAATACCCCTGCAATAACGTCATCCAGCATCACCCCCAGCCCTCCAGAAACCTTTTGATCGGCCCATTTTATCGGCCAAGGTTTCCAAATATCAAAGATCCGAAACAGGACAAAACCTATAATAATCCACAACAAACCAGCGGGGGCTAAGGTCATCGTAATCCAGAAACCAACAAACTCATCCCAGACGATACCACCATGATCATGTACACCAATATCTTTACTGGTACGGTCACACAGCCAAATCCCAATCAATGTTGTTACGACCAACATTAAAAGATACCAAGGCAAGCTCAATTGTTGGAACCAGAAATAAGGAATGACAGCAGCGAGTGTACCGAAAGTGCCCGGCGCCCATGGCGCTGCCCCACTACCTAAACCAAATGCTAAGAAATGAATTGGGTTTTTCCAAACACTTGCTGGCACTCTATTCACACATAATCCTTATCTATTTATCTGTACGCTGAAAATGATCGTAACCTGAGCCCTGTATCTGACAAGGCTCACCACGAAGAAATAACTCTATATCTGCCCTGTCTGTAACTTTACCTACGACAGCCACAGGAACGGATAACTGCGATAAAAGAGCAAGGTAATTAGGTGGGAGCGTAAAACACAACTCAAAGTCCTCCCCTCCCGTCAGTGCCCATTGTCGAGCACTCTCTTCGCCAAACGCAGAAATCAACTGAGAGGAGATCGGCACCGCTTCTAACTGTAAACGCGCCCCTAAACCACCACTCGCTTTTAGAATATGCGAAAGATCGGACAACAGCCCATCGGATATATCAATACAGCTACTGGCTTTACCTAACAGTACTTTACCAAGCTCAATACGTGGCGTCGGCGCATAAAAACGCTCTAGTAGATAGTCTGCATAGCTATGATCCTCAAAGCCATTCAGCAGACCTTCTAAACCACCTCGACTATCACCTAAGCAACCACTGACACAGATAAGATCATCGACTTTAGCCCCTGCACGCGTTAAGCGATGATCATGCGGTAGGAAACCATGTACTTGTGCAGAGAGTGCTAACGGCCCCTTTGTAGTATCACCCCCTACAAGCGAAACACTGTATTCAGCACACAACTGCGCCAAGCGACGGCTAAACAACAGTAGCCAATCATCTTCCGCTTCGGGCAGTGTAAGCGCTAAAGTAATCCACGCAGGCGTTGCCCCCATTGCAGCTAAATCACTTAACGCCGAGCCAAAAAGTCGACTAGCGAGTAGATCAGCAGGGGTACCTTCAAGAAAGTGTGTACCCTGAACAAGCGTATCAATAGATACAGCTAACTGATAACCGGCAGGCACAGAAAGTACGGCACAATCATCGCCTATGCCTAGTGCAACAGAAGCATCCGTAGATGCTTCTGCAAAGTAGCGCTGAATCAGCTCAAACTCACCTAGTGACATGGAGTTTAAGACTTGCGCTGACGTTGATCTCGGATCTCAGCCATACGGACGCGCTGAGCCAATTTATCTAATACACCATTAACATAACGATGACTGTCAGTCGCACCAAACTTCTTAGCTAACTCAACACTCTCATTAATGGCCACACGGTAAGGTACCTCAATACGTTGAGCAAGCTCAAAGGCACCAATACGAAGAACTGTCAGCTCAATTGGATCAAGCTCTTCAACTTGACGATCAAGGAAATCAAGATAGGACTTATCTAGATCACTTTTTGCACCGGCAATGCCATGCAGAAGCTCAGAAAATAGTTTGATATCCGTATCACGCATATCATTATCAACTCTAAACTGTGCTTCTATCTCGTTCACCGGTTGTCCAGCGATCTCCCACTGATACAACGCTTGCAGTGCATAACTACGCGCATTACGACGCTGTGTGGTTAAAGATGGTTTCTTCTTAGTCGCTGGTTTATTTTCGTTGTCACTCATCTAAAATTAAACCTCAAGTTGCTTAAGCAAACTAACCATTTCAATGGCAGATAGTGCTGCTTCAGCCCCTTTATTGCCCATTTTAGTACCTGAGCGTTCAACCGCTTGCTCAATACTATTAACCGTTAAAATACCGTTAGCAACAGGCACATCATAGTCCAAAGAAACCTGAGCTACGCCTTTAGAGCTTTCACCTGAAACATATTCAAAATGAGGCGTACCACCACGAATAACTGCACCTAATGCGATAATCGCATCATCTTTTTTCTGAGCAGCAAGACGTTTAACAGCCAACGGAATTTCAAAAGCACCTGGAACACGGATAACACGAATATTTTCTTCGTTGATACCATGGCGTTTAAGGGTATCAATTGCACCCTCTAATAAGCTTTCTACAACAAATGCATTAAAACGACCGACTACGATAGCGTAGTTGCCGTCAGCGTTCACAAAATCACCTTCGATGGTTTTCACAGCCATGATTCAAGTACCGGTCTAATTAGTCTTCACAAGGAATATATTTTTCAATCTCAAGGTCAAACCCAGAGATCGCATTAAACTTCATTGGTGCACTGAGTAAGTTCATTTTACCTACACCCAGATCACGCAGTATTTGTGAGCCCGTTCCTACCGTTAGGTAGGCACCTGATGCACTCACGTTTACTTTTGATTTCTGATGACTATTAAGCATAAGCTCCAATGAGTCACCTATATCAATCTTTTCGCCATTATCTAACAGTAGAACAACACCTTGACCTTCTTTCGCAACACGCTCTAAGGCTTTACGCATAGTCCACTTAGGCTCTTCACCCGGTGTAACGGCTCCTACTACATCACGTAGGACCTCATTACGATTATGTACACGTACATAAGTGGGTTCATCTTCTTTAATCTCACCAAGCGTCATCGCTAAATGAGTGCAGTTCTGAATCTCATCTTTGTAGGTAATATAGTTGAACTCACCATACTCAGTAGACATCACACCAGCATCTTCACGCTGTACTGTATGCTCATTGGCCGTCCGGTAGTGGATCAAATCTGCAATCGTACCAATCTTTAGATTATGCTTTTGAGCAAACTCTTCCAAGTCAGGACGACGTGCCATAGTGCCATCATCATTCATTACTTCAACGATTGCAGCCGCTGGAGTGAAACCTGCCATACGCGCTAAATCACAACCCGCTTCAGTATGTCCCGCTCGGCTCAATACACCACCGGGCTGGGCCATCAAAGGAAAGATATGACCCGGCTGAACAATATCTTCAGCTGTGGCATCCGCCTTGACCGCTGTTCGAACTGTATGTGCACGATCAGCAGCAGAAATGCCCGTTGTTACCCCTTCAGCAGCCTCAATGGACAAAGTAAAATTGGTAGCAAACTGAGCACCATTACTTTGTACCATCAGTGGAAGCTTTAACTGCTCGCAACGTTCACGGGTCAACGTTAAGCAGATAAGGCCGCGGGCGTGTGTTGCCATGAAATTAATATCATCAGCACGAACCATTTCCGCCGCGATGATTAGATCACCTTCATTTTCACGATCTTCATCATCCATCAAGATAACCATCTTACCTTGACGAATATCTTCCAATAACTCTTCTGGTGTATTTAGTTTCATCAAATTTATACCATCGTTAGCGGTTAAAGCCGCAAGCCATCAAAGTTTCCATTGTTAAACCTTGATCACTTTGTTCATTATTAATATCTTGAGTATGACCCAATAAGCGTTCTAAATAGCGAGCAATAATATCCACTTCTATATGAATCAAGCGCCCAGGTACATACTCAGTCATAATTGTTTCTTGCGCTGTATGAGGCACAATATTCAACTCAAAGCACTCACCGTCAATAGCATTCAACGTCAAACTAATGCCATCAACTGTCACTGATCCTTTAGCTGCTAAATAGCGCTGTAAATTTTTCGGTGCTTTAACACTAAAACGTATGGAACGTGCATCTTCCTGACGAGAGACAATCTCACCTAAGCCATCTACATGCCCAGTGACAATATGCCCACCTAATCGACTGGTCGGCATCAATGCTTTTTCAAGATTAACACGTTCACCTATACTCAATGTATGAAAACGGGTATGGGCTAATGTTTCACGCGAGACATCGGCAATAAAACCATCCCCTGGCAGTTCAACCGCAGTCAAACAAACCCCGTTAGTTGCAATACTATCACCTAGTTTAACATCCCTGAGATCCAAATTTCCGGTACGTACATACAGACGCATATCGCCTGATTGCTCCTCGATTGAGGCAATGGAACCCACCGCTTCAATTATTCCGGTAAACATCTACTGTTCTCCATACACGGGTGTTAATACCAGTTTTAGATCGCTACCCATCATCCGGCTATCAATCTGCTTTAATTCGATCTGCTCAGCCATTTTCGTCAACGGCAAACTAAAGGTTGGTCTTGCATCGCTGCCAAGTAGTTTCATAGCTATATAAAGGTGTAATTCATCCACTAAACCTTGCGCCATAAAAGCACCCGCCAACGTTGCACCCGTCTCAACTAGAAGATCATTACACTGTTCATTTTGTACCAGCCACTCAAGCAATGCATTCAATGAGACTCGACCTTGCTCGTCAGGTAAAAGCACTATTTCAGCGCCTTCACTTTCTAATGCTCGCTGCAATCCTTGATCGGTAGAACAGGTCGCTATTAGCGTACGCCCAGGCTGTTTTAGAATTTTAGCTGTTGTTGGGGTACGTAAAGATGAATCTAAAACAACCCTTAATGGCTGTTGCTTTACGATCTCCGCCGCGTCAGGCAAACCTAACTGCTCTTCACGTACAGTTAGAGCCGAATCATCATGGATAATCGATTCCACACCGGTAACAATAACTGAACTTTGCGCTCGTAACTTTTGTACATCTCGACGCGCAGCCGGCCCTGTTATCCATTGAGATTCACCAGAGGACATAGCGGTACGACCATCAAGGCTTGAAGCCAACTTTATCCTAACAAATGGCTTGCCTGTCTCCATACGCTTGATAAAACCTGGATTCAGCGCTCGGGCTTCAGCTTCAAGCAAACCCGATGAGGCTTGGATTCCAGCCTTACACAGCATCGCTATACCTCGACCAGCCACTTGAGGGTTTGGGTCAACCATCGCGGATACCACTCGAACAACTCCAGCCTTAATCAAACCCTCAGCACAAGGAGGCGTTCTACCATAATGGCTACAAGGCTCAAGCGTGACATAAGCCGTTGCGCCCTTAGCATTAATACCCGCTTGAGCAAGGGCATTCACTTCAGCATGCCCCTCTCCGGCTCTAAAATGAAAGCCCTCACCAACAATCACATCATCTTTAACTAAAACACAGCCAACCCGCGGATTGGGGTGGGTGGTATATAAGCCTTTACGCGCTAACTGAATGGCCCGAGCCATATACTCACGATCAGCAATAGACCACTGTGAATCGATAAGGGACACTTAATTTCCGCCCTCTTTCTTATGCTGCTCAGATAAGCGTTCGATCTCTTCTTTAAATTCATTGATATCTTGAAAACTGCGATAAACCGATGCGAATCGTACATAAGCAACTTCGTCTAATTTACGGAGTTCCGACATCACCTCTTCGCCCACCTGTCGAGAAGGCAGCTCTCGCTCACCCGTCGCTCTTAAACACTGTTTAATACGACTGATTGATGCTTCAACTTCTTCAATAGATACAGGACGTTTTTCTAGCGCTCGATGAATACCTGCACGTAACTTTTCATCATCGAAAGGTTGGCGAGATCCATCGGCTTTAATGAGGCGAGGCATAAGAAGCTCGGCAGCTTCATAGGTAGTAAAACGTTCATTACAATTTACACATTCACGGCGACGACGCACCTGCTGGCCTTCTGCTACCAGACGGGAGTCGACTACTTTGGTTTCAGTGGCATTACAAAACGGACAATGCATCAACCTTTCCTGCGTAAAGAGCGAGGAATATCAGTGTTTAAACAAGGCAACAGATATTCCGAATATAGGGGTATTTATTTGCTCTCAAATATAAAAAAGACAGAGAACAAAAGGGGCTGTCTAAAGAACTTGCAAGCAAGTTCGGGACAGCCCCGCGATTGTACATTTTTCCGGCTATAAGTTATAGCCGGTTATAGAGATTACTTATATACAGGGTAGCGTGCGCAGATCTCTTTAACTTGAGATTTAACCCGTGTGATAACCTCTTCATTGTTGATATCGTCAAGAATATCGCAGATCCAGTTTGTAAGATCTGTAACTTCAGCTTCTTTAAAGCCACGACGAGTAACCGCAGGTGTACCTATACGTAAACCAGATGTTACAAACGGTGAACGTGGATCGTTAGGCACTGAGTTTTTGTTAACGGTGATATTTGCACGACCTAGCGCCGCATCAGCATCTTTACCGGTAAACTCTTTATCGATCAGATCAACAAGGAAAAGATGATCATCTGTTCCTTCAGAAACGATTTTAATACCGCGTTTCATAAATGCATCAGCCATCGCCTGTGCATTCTTAACCACTTGAGCTTGATACTCTTTCCACTCAGGCTCCATCGCTTCTTTAAAGCAAACCGCTTTACCCGCGATAACGTGCATCAAAGGGCCACCCTGGGACTCAGGGAAAACAGCAAAGTTTAGCTTTTTCTGTAGCTCTTCATCAGCACGCGCCGATAAGATCAAACCACCACGTGGTCCGCCTAGCGTCTTATGCGTTGTTGTTGTTACAACATCGGCAATGCCGATTGGCGATGGGTAAACACCTGCAGCCACTAAGCCTGCAACGTGCGCCATATCAACAAACAGAGATGCACCCACTTTATCCGCAATATCACGGAAACGCTGCCAATCAACTACTCGTGAATAAGCAGAGAAACCAGCAACAATCATTGTTGGCTTATGCTCAAGCGCTAGACGCTCAACTTCATCGTAGTCGATTTCACCTGTTTCTGGGTTCAAACCGTACTGCACCGCATTATAGATACGACCAGAGAAAGACACGGCTGCACCGTGAGTCAAGTGACCACCGTGAGCTAAACTCATACCTAAAACAGTATCACCTGGCTTACAAAGCGCCATATAAACAGCCGCATTAGCCTGTGAACCTGAATGAGGCTGAACATTGGCATATGTCGCACCAAACAATTCTTTAGCACGATCAATCGCCAACTGCTCTACAACGTCAACGTGTTCGCAGCCACCGTAGTAACGCTTGTTGGGATAACCTTCAGCGTATTTGTTAGTCAGCGCAGAACCCTGAGCTTCCATTACACGTGGGCTAGTATAGTTTTCTGACGCAATCAGTTCGATGTGCTCTTCCTGACGTACAGTTTCAGCCTGCATTGCAGACCATAGGTCCGCGTCAAAATCAGCGATTGTCATATCTTTGCTAAACATTGTATTTTCTGTCCCCTGAATACAATATGGGCTCTGTTCAACTGAAAACAGCAACGGTCAAACCGCTGATCAATTAGCAGCAACGAACAACTTAAGAATTGGGAAAGCGCGTATTATAGCGAAACATTTGCGGGGTTACACTTGAAACAGACTCAAAACCACTTCAATTGTACTCAACTTGCAAACATCTAGGATTATTCCTCCTTAAAGAGGACAGATAATCTCTACTTTTATAGATTGATTTACTCAGGCGATAGCCTTCTACCTGCTATTTCCGTTAAAATTGATGCATTAATTTCTGACAAAACAGACAGGTTACTGCATGGCTCAGTTCGTTTATTCAATGAACCGCGTAGGCAAAGTTGTACCGCCAAAACGCGAAATTCTGAAAGATATCTCTCTCTCCTTCTTCCCCGGCGCTAAAATCGGCGTACTAGGGCTGAACGGTTCAGGTAAATCTACCCTTTTAAAAATCATGGCAGGGCTTGATACCGAAATTCTTGGTGAAGCGCATCCTATGCCGGGCCTGAATATAGGCTACCTACCTCAAGAACCAGAACTCGATGAGAGCAAAACTGTTCGTGAAGTTATCGAAGAATCAGTCGCTGATGTAAAAGAAGCACTAGATGGTTTAGAGGCGGTATATGCTGCTTATGCAGAACCTGATGCAGATTTCGACGCATTAGCAAAGAAACAAGCTGAATTTGAAGATCTAATTCAAGCAAAAGATGGCCATAACTTAGAAACAACACTTGAACGTGCCGCTGATGCCATGCGCCTTCCCGCTTGGGATGCAGAGGTGAAAAACTTATCTGGTGGTGAACGTCGCCGTGTTGCTTTATGCCGTTTATTGTTAGATAAGCCTGACATGCTACTACTTGATGAGCCTACCAACCATTTGGATGCAGAGTCAGTAGCTTGGATTGAGCGATTCCTTCAAGAATACCCTGGTACTGTTGTTGCGATCACCCATGACCGTTACTTCCTTGATAACGCCGCTGGTTGGATATTGGAACTTGACCGCGGACGCGGTATTCCTTACGAGGGCAACTACTCCTCTTGGCTGGAACAAAAAGAGCAGCGCCTAGAGCAGGAAGCCAAACAGGAAGCCGCTCACCATAAAGCGGTGTCTTCTGAGCTAGAGTGGGTTCGCCAGGGACAAAAAGGGCGTCAATCTAAATCAAAAGCACGCTTAAAACAGTTTGAAGAGATGAACTCAAAAGAGTTCCAAACACGTAACGAAACCCAAGAGATCTACATCCCACCTGGACCACGCCTCGGTGATAAAGTGATCGATGCGATCAATATCTCTAAAGCCTACGGTGATAAAGTACTGTTTGAGAACCTTAGCTTCTCTATTCCCCAAGGAGCTATTGTCGGCATCATCGGTGGTAACGGTGCGGGTAAATCAACACTCTTCAAAATGATCAGTGGCGAAGAAAAACCTGATTCCGGTGAGATTGAAATTGGCTCAACCGTTGAACTAGCTTACGTTAACCAGTCTCGTGACCTTAATGGTGATAAGACCGTTTTTGAAGAGCTATCAGATGGCCAAGATATTATTACTGTAGGCAACTACCAAACACCATCACGCGCTTATTGCGGTCGTTTTAACTTTAAAGGCGGCGATCAGCAAAAATTTGTCAAAGATCTATCCGGTGGTGAGCGTAACCGCTTACATATGGCGAAACTACTTAAAGAGGGCGGAAATGTTCTTCTTCTTGATGAGCCGACCAACGATTTAGATATAGAAACACTACGTGCCTTGGAAGAAGCTATACTTGCCTTCCCTGGTTGCGCAGTTGTTATCTCCCATGACCGTTGGTTCTTAGACCGTATCTGTACACACATGCTGGCCTATGAAGGTGACTCTAAGGTTGAGTTCTTTGAAGGTAACTACACTGAATATCAAGACGACTACAAACGTCGTTATGGTAAAGAGCACCAGCCTGAGCGTATCAAATACAAACGTATGGTCGATCTAGGTTAAACGATTACGACTAACAAAAAACCGAGGCATAGCCTCGGTTTTTTTATAATCATATGAAAAATAATAGATTATTAAAAAACATCAAGTGGCCACATAAAGCCGATCCCTTCCCGCATCTTTTGCTGCATAAAGCGCGTCATCTGAACGCTTCAACAGAGACTCTATATCATCACTGTTATTCAGCTCGGCAATGCCTATACTCGCAGTAAAACCGATTTTATTACCATTTGGGGCAGTCACTTTTTCAGTATGGCAAGCTAACCGAATAACCTCCGCCACCTCTTTAGCTTCTATAGCACTCATCCCTGGCAGCACCATCAAAAACTCTTCCCCCCCATACCGACATACCAGATCTATACGCTTACGGGCGTGTTTTCGCATGACTTTAGCAAAAGACTTTAAGACAAGATCACCCGCTGCATGACCATAACTATCATTTAAGTTTTTAAACTTATCTAAATCGAACAACAATACGCTTAATGCTTGCCCCCGCTCGCGAGCCTGAAGTATATCAAGTGATAATTGCTCCATTGCCTGACGGCGATTAGACAACCCAGTCAAAGGATCTCGCGTCGCCTGTCGATATAAACCTAATAGCATATTCAGCTGATTAACCGCAGCCCAACCAGCAATCAAACCAAGAACAGATAACAGCCATAAGCTATTGATCGCCTCAACATCCCCTACCGTTCCTCTCAACAACTGCGTGACAAATTCAATTAAAAGCACACCTAAGGTAAAGCATAAAGTTTCATTAATGGCGAGCGGAAAAATAGCCATCATCGTAATAATCATAAAAGGAAAGAAATGATACCCCGCCACATTAGAATCATAACCATGTATCAGCAGAAGTGAGCTAGAGGCTGTTTGGAATCCCGATAACAGTATCACGAGAATCACCAAACGCAGTTGCGCGAGTTTTAAACTGTAGCGTTTAAAACTCCACAGCGAGAGAAACAAACAGCCTAATGCTCCGACAGCCCGCGCAAGCGCTATAGAGTCCAACATATCTTCAGGCAATAGAAAGTAATCAACCAAAAACCACGCCGGCTGAACAAGGGCTAATAAAAGAGCAATTATTCGAACTCGACGAAATAAGTAATAGCTACGCGTTTGATTAAAATACCGCGAATGACGACTGCCGCTAGACACATCCAACAAAGTTTCTAAAAACATAATAACCTTACTCATTAAAAGGCTTTTTTGTTGCGAAGCTTAAGGGCAAACCTGTAGTACAACCATGATATAGCTCAGTTTATAAGCAATTACTCAATTGCCCAGCCAATCAAGCTGGGTTAGAAACAACAATACGGCAAGCACAGTTATTTATTTTTCATTCACGTCTATACTAAGATGACATTATCGCTACAGACCACAGGGGAACCAATATTGTGACTACACCTAATACTGAGCGCCGCCGCTTTACTCGCATTGACTTTGATGCAAGAACGGAACTACAGCAAGGTGATCATATCTACGAGGTAACCCTAATTGATATATCGTTTAACGGTATATTAATAAAAAGCGCTCGCCCCCTTAACTTATCTTTAGGCGAGGAAGCGTTCGCTACCATCCACCTACAAGGGGATAACCTGAGTATACGCACCCCCGTGAGCCTGACCCACAAACACGAAGATGAGTATGGTTTTTTAATAGAAAACTTAGATCTAGATTCACTGACTTTACTACGCCGGTTAGTCGAGCTAAATCTAGGTGAGCCCTCTTTACTAGAGCGGGAACTCGACCACCTTTTTACTACAGAAACAGATTAAAGCGCCTCAAGCGCTTCGGTCAATTTAGTAACAGGGACAATCTGCATTCCAGCTAAAGCTTCTTTAGGCACATTACCTTTAGGCACAATAGCCCGCTTGAAACCATGCTTTGCCGCCTCTCTAATACGCTCCTGTCCATTAGGTACAGGCCGTATCTCACCCGACAAACCCACCTCGCCAAATACCATAAGATCATGGGGTAATGCTTGATCTCTAAAACTAGAAACAACCGCCAGCAATAACGCAAGGTCTGCACTAGTTTCCAGCACTTTTACACCACCTACCACGTTAACAAACACATCTTGATCGCCTGTCATTAAACCACCATGACGATGCAATACGGCTAATAACATCGCCATACGATTTTGCTCAAGGCCAACCGCCACCCGTCGAGGATTATTCATATGGGATTGATCAACCAGCGCTTGAATCTCAACTAAGAGGGGACGAGTCCCCTCCCAAACAACCATTACAACACTACCAGGGCTAGGCCCCTCTTCACGGCTTAAGAAAATGGAGCTTGGATTTTTAACCTCTTTAAGGCCGGTTTCCAACATTGCAAACACACCGAGCTCATTCACAGCCCCAAAACGGTTTTTGTGCGAGCGAAGTGTCCGAAAACGGGAATCAGCTGAACCTTCCAGCTGCAACGAACAATCAATCATATGCTCCAAGACTTTAGGGCCTGCCAACGAGCCATCCTTAGTAACATGCCCTACCAAAAAGAGTACGGTACCGGTCTGCTTTGCAAAGCGGGTCAAGTAAGCAGCAGACTCTCGTACCTGCGATACAGAGCCTGGCGCAGATTGTACATCTGCCATATGCATTACCTGTATGGAATCAATTACCATCACTTTTGGTTTGAGTGTTTGCGCCACATCACAGATAGTTTCCACACTGGTTTCCGACAGCATTTTTAACTGCCCCGTCGGTAAATTTAAGCGGCTCGCACGCATAGCAACCTGCTGCAACGATTCCTCACCTGTTACATATAGGGCTGGCATCTGCTCAGCCAGATAACACATAGTTTGCAACAATAGAGTACTTTTACCTGCCCCCGGATGACCGCCCATAAGCACAGCAGAACCAGGTACTAAACCACCGCCTAACACACGATCCAGCTCACCCGCTCCAGATGAAAAGCGCGGCATCTCCTCCAAAGCAACCTCAGAAAGATTAACAACACTCTGCTGCTTTGCCCCACCAGCATAACCATCAAAGCGAACATTACGTGTTTCATTTGCATTTGATTTTGCGGTCGACAACCGGACTTCCGTCAGAGTATTCCACGCATGACACTCCGTACATTGGCCTTGCCATTTTGTGTAATCCGCTCCACAGTCATTACAAACGTAAGCCGTTTTCTGACGTGCCATTAAGCCTCTCCAAATTGCTATAAATATTTTAGAATTTTACCCAACCTAAATCCTATAACCTACTGATCTTTACGTCGATCTTGATAAATACCGAAAACAGCCTTCATTTATTCAATAGATGCACTACAATCAGTTGCCTAACAATAATGCAGGCCTGCCCTTAGGAGATAAACATGAAATTGGAAACTGTAGCGATACATGGCGGATATGAAGTAGACCCAACCACTAAATCTGCCGCGGTTCCTATTTACCAAACCACATCTTATGCCTTTGATGATGCTCAACACGGTGCAGACCTGTTTGACCTAAAAGTACCCGGCAATATATACACCCGCATTACGAATCCCACCAACGATGTGCTGGAAAAACGTGTTGCAGAGATGGAAGGAGGTGTTGCCGCTCTTGCCGTTGCATCCGGTATGGCGGCTATTACATACACCATACAAACACTTGCAGAAACCGGCGATAACTTCATATCTACCAGCGAACTCTACGGCGGTACATATAACCTATTTGCTCATACTTTGCCCCGCCAAGGCATTGAATGCCGCTTTGTAAATAAAGACGATGCAGCAGCTATCGAAGCGCAAATAGATGAGCGAACTAAAGGCATTTACTGTGAATCCGTCGGTAACCCATCTGGTGGCATCGCCGATATTGAAACTTTAGCAGAGATCGCCCATCGTAACGGCATCCCACTTATCGTTGACAATACAGTGCCTAGCCCTGCCATGTGGCGTCCGATCGAACACGGCGCAGACATTATTGTACAAGCGGCAACCAAATATATTGGTGGGCATGGTAACTCAATCGGTGGCGTCATCATCGATTCTGGTAACTTCCCTTGGGCTGATAACGCTGAACGCTTCCCTTTATTAAACACGCCTGATATCTCCTACCACGGCGTGGTATATACTGAAGCCTTTGGTCCTGCTGCATTTATTGGACGCTGCCGCGTTGTACCGCTTCGCAATATGGGAGCCGCACTTAGCCCAATGAATGCTTTCTTATTACTACAAGGACTAGAAACACTTAGCCTACGCATGGAACGCGTAAATGAAAACACACGTAAAGTCGCTAACTTTTTAGAAAACCACGATGCGGTTGGCTGGGTTAAATACGCGGGGCTCGAAAGCCACAAAGACTATGCACTCGCTCAAAAATACATGAACGGCCAAGCGTCTGGCATTCTAAGCTTTGGCGTAAAAGCAGGCAGAGAAGGCACACGTAAATTCTATGACGCACTGCAAATTTTCTTACGTTTAGTAAATATCGGCGACTGCAAATCACTCGCTTCGATTCCTGCTGAAACTACACATCGCCAGCTAAATGATGAAGAGTTAGCATCTGCGGGTGTCTCGCCAGAAATGATTCGCTTATCTATAGGTATAGAGCATATTGATGACCTCATTGCCGATCTAGATCAGGCATTAGCAGCGATCAACAACTAAAGCCTGAGCATTAAACTCAGAGCATTGAATTCAAAACAAAAAAAAACGGTTGGTAGCGAAAGCTCCAACCGTTTTTTTTATAGGCTGTCCAAAACACACTTAATTAAATAACGCGCGTAATTTATTCCACAATGAGCGTGCATTTTGGTTATCTTTATCTGAACTTTGAGCAAGCTCTTTTAGTTTCTCAATTTTTCTGATGGCTAAACCATATTGTTCATCAACTTCATCTAGAGACGATGCGTTAAATTCAAGGTCGTTAACAAGACCATCATTAAGACCATAGATCCAGCCGTGAACAGTGAGCTCCTGCTCATTAGTCCAAGCTTCCTGAACTATAGTGGTTTCGCAGACGTTGCTCGCTTGCTCAATCACATTCAACTCACATAAGCGGTCAAGCTGCTGATGAGAGTGATCCCAAACAGACAAAAGCTCACGGTGCTTTTTATATACATCGCGAATATGCCGCAACCAGTTATCGATTAAACCGTGTGGTTCAGTCTCGATTGCAGCTTTAACCCCACCACAACCATAATGACCAACAACCATAATATGCTTAACCTTGAGAACTTCGACCGCATACTGAATAACAGACATACAATTCATATCAGTATGAATGACTAAATTCGAAACATTACGGTGGACAAAAAGCTCACCAGGTAACATATCCACAATTTCATTAGCAGGAACACGGCTATCAGAACACCCAATCCATAAATACTCTGGAGCCTGCTGCTGCGCCAATGTTTCAAAAAAGAGTGGATCCTCCTTGTTGATCTTATCCGCCCACTGGCGGTTACTTTCTAGTAATTCAGTTAGCCGTTTCATATTAATTTCTGATAACAAAAAGCGAGCTTATAGCCCGCTTCTTTTGGTTAAAGATATACTCTTTAAGTCCTAGATAAAGCCTTTTTTCTAGACTGATTATACTCTTCTTCTGTAATCAAATCTTTTTCACGCAAACTCTTTAGTTCTTGTAACCTTAATTCAAGACTCTTTTCAGCTTCGACTAACTGATCCTCACTGCACGTTTTTTCTTGACGCAAACTATCAATACGCATTAAACGAGTATTAGCAGCATTGATTGCTGAATTATAGTTATTACTCTTTGCAATCAAGTTAAATGGAAACCATAAAAGCCCATCCAACATATCTTTGCCTGTAACATCATCCTTATCCTGATTCACGGCATTAATAATCGCCTGGACTCTCACCTGCTCTGCCGTCAACTGCTCACAATTCATTACTTCATCCGAAGCGCTATACGCAGAAACAACTTCATGATCTGCGCTACCAGCACATCCTCCAAGCGTTAAAACAGAGCCTAAAACAGCAATAGACACACTACGTTTAATCATAAACATCTTCCTTGATAAGAAATTAATAAAAAATAGAGAAGCAGCTTCACTTCTCACAAAAAATTATGCGTGATATTTAGCACTTAGTTCATGTACTGCATCAACAAACGCTTTAGGCTGTTTCGGGTCAACAAACTGGTGAATACCATGGCCAAGGTTAAATACATGCCCAGATCCATTACCATACTGGCCTAAAATAAATTCAACCTCTTGCTCGATACGGCTTGCCGGTGCATATAAGACACTTGGATCCATATTTCCTTGCAGCGCAACTTTATCGCCCACACGAGCGCGTGCATTGCCAATATCTGTCGTCCAATCCAAACCTAAAGCATCCGCACCGGTTTCCGCCATTACTTCAAGCCATTGCCCACCATTTTTAGTAAACAGAATAACCGGTACTTTGCGTCCATCATGTTCACGAATCAAACCATCAACGATCTGCTTCATGTACTTTAACGAAAACTCTTGGTAGCAAGGACCACTTAATGCGCCACCCCAAGTATCAAATATCTGTACGGCTTGCGCACCAGAACGAATCTGCTCATTCAAGTATGTAGTGACAGATTGAGCTAACTTATCCAAAAGAGCATGCATAACTTCAGGTGTTGCATACATCATCTGTTTAACGTGGCGAAAATCTTTACTAGAACCACCTTCAACCATGTATGTGGCTAAAGTCCATGGGCTACCAGAAAAGCCGATCAGTGGAACACGCCCGTTTAACTCACGACGAATCTCTTTCACTGCATTCATCACATAATCAAGGTCTGTTGCAGCATCAGGTACCGGTAGGTCTGCAACATCTTTTTCTGTACGAACGATTTTCTTAAACCGTGGACCTTCACCTACTTCAAAGTAAAGTCCCAATCCCATTGCGTCCGGGATCGTTAAAATGTCAGAGAAAAGAATTGCGGCATCAAGATCATAACGCTCTAATGGCTGAATAGTTACTTCACAAGCAAGCTCTTTATTTTTGCAAAGGCTTAAGAAATCACCTGCTTTAGCACGCGTTTCTCTATATTCTGGGAGGTAACGTCCCGCCTGACGCATCATCCATACTGGTGTTGCATCTACAGGTTCATTAAGAAGAGCACGTAAAAAACGATCATTTTTGAGTTCAGCCATTTGTGTCAGCCACTTATATCTTGTAAATTCGAATTGGCCGATATTCTAACGATTTCTGACAGGAATTACCTGCAAATGTATAAACAATTTTAATAACTGATGATACAGATTAAATCACCACTTTATTTTTTACTGCTCTTAGGCATATTGACTGGCTGCCAAAGCCATTCAGTAAAAGAGCTGCCGCTGACACCTCAACCTTTGGCCGTTTTCACACACGAAATAGTTTGGTTAACAACTTCAACCTCCAGTACCTCTCAAAAACAACAAGTTAATAGCTTTAACCTTAAGCTAAAAGATCGTCTGAAAATGTATGGTGCCAATAATGTACAGACTATCAATAAGGCTAGCCCATCAAATAAGGGGCTAATTATTATCAGTAAAATCAATACAGATAATGAGGAAGACGCTTACCAACTATCTATCTTACGTGAGAATAGGGAACTCATTCGCGGCTCTTACCCTAATACACCGGAAGGCGAAGAGGTCGCTATTAATAAGTTCTTAATGTCTATTCACCAAAAAATAGTCAATGCTGATAAATACTTGTAATAAAAAAGGCCGCGAATGCGGCCTTTTTTCAAGATAATCTAAAAGCTTACACTTCTAAATAATCTAAGATTCCTTCAGCCGCTTTACGACCTTCCGCAATCGCCGTCACAACTAGATCAGATCCACGTACCATATCACCACCCGCGAATACCTTTTCGTTGGTAGTTTGGAATGGGTATGCATGCTGCTCAGGTGCCTTAACCCGACCATCTTCATGCAGATCTATACCAAAGTCAGCAAACCAAGGTGCAGGACTTGGGCGGAAGCCAAAAGCCACTAAGACCGCATCGGTTGGAATAACTTCCTCAGATCCAGGTACCACCTCAGCACGACGGCGGCCATTTTCATCCGGCTCACCCATCTGAGTGCTAACAACTTTAATGCCGGTCACTTTACCGTTTTCACCAACAACCTCTATAGGTTGACGGTTAAACTGAAATTGAACGCCTTCTTCTCGCGCATTCTCAACTTCGCGTTTAGAGCCAGGCATGTTTGCTTCATCACGACGATAAGCACAGATAACAGATTCTGCACCTTGACGGATAGAGGTACGGTTACAGTCCATCGCTGTATCACCACCACCTAACACTACAACCTTCTTATCTTTAAGATCGATAAAGTCGGCAGGATCTTTCTCAAAACCCAAACAGTGATTAACATTAGAGATCAAAAATGGAAGTGCATCGTAAACACCCTCCAACTCTTCACCTGGAAAACCACCTTTCATGTAGGTATAAGTACCCATACCTAGGAAAACCGCATCATATTGATCGACAAGGTCTTGCATAAGTACATCTTTACCAACTTCGGTATTTAACTGGAACTCAATACCCATTTCAGTAAAGATTTCGCGGCGACGAGACATAACATTTTTTTCCAGCTTAAACTCTGGAATACCAAATGTTAACAAGCCGCCAATCTCTGGATTGCGGTCAAAGACAACAGCTTTCACGCCATTACGTGCAAGTATATCCGCCGCTGCAAGGCCCGCAGGACCTGCACCAATAACGGCCACTTTTTTATCAGTCGCTGAAACCTTAGACATATCAGGTTTCCAGCCCATCGCAAAAGCGGTGTCTGTAATATATTTTTCAACCGAGCCAATAGTTACCGCACCAAAACCATCATTAAGAGTACAAGCCCCTTCACATAAACGGTCCTGAGGACAAACTCGACCACACACTTCAGGTAATGAGTTTGTTTGGTGGCTAAGTTCAGCCGCCTCAATAATGTTTCCTTCCGAAATCAGCTTTAACCAATCAGGAATATGGTTGTGTACTGGACACTTCCATGAGCAATACGGGTTACCGCACTCTAAGCATCGATGCGACTGTTCTGATGCATCGGGTTTATCAAAAGGCTCGTATATTTCACCGAATCCTTCTTTACGCACATCAGCATCAATTTTCTGAGGCCCTTTACGGCCTACATCGAGGAACTGAAAATCGTTATTTAAACGGCCAGCCATAATCCTCACCTCTTAAAAGCAACCTCCCAATAAATTAGGAGATTGCAGATTATTCTTCATATACCAAATGGTACGTAGCACTTATTCTGGGCGTGTACGAATACTAGTCAGTAAATCATTTAAACTAGCCGCTTTCGGTTTAACCAACCAGAATCGACCAATATAGTCATCAAGATTATCAACAATCTCTCGACCCCAAGCACTGCCAGTTTCTTTGGTAAATTCAATAATGACTGAACGTAGATGATTTTTATATGCTTCCATACTTTCAGTATGGATGCGCTGAATCTCAACTAATTCATGGTTATACTTATCCACAAAGTTATTATCGACATCCAATACATACGCAAAACCACCAGTCATACCTGCACCGAAGTTATACCCCGTTGCACCAAGAACTGTGACTAAACCGCCTGTCATATATTCACAACAGTGGTCGCCCGCACCTTCAACAACCGCATGAACACCAGAGTTACGAACACCAAAACGTTCACCGGCTTGACCTGCAGCAAATAATTTACCGCCCGTCGCACCGTATAAACAGGTGTTACCCATAATGGCAGTTTCATTTGATTTAAAGGTCACTTCAGCAAATGGGCGGATAACAATCTTGCCGCCCGCCATACCTTTACCAACATAATCGTTAGCATCACCTTCAAGGTACAAGTTCTGGCCACCGGCATTCCATACACCGAAAGACTGTCCCGCATGTCCCTTAAAGTTAAAGGTCATTGGCTTATCAGACATACCAAGATTGCCATGTTTCTTAGCAATAGCACCCGATGTACGAGCACCGACAGAGCGATCGCAGTTGGTAATCGTTAGCGTCCATTCACCACCTTGTTTCAAATCGATAGCTGACTGAGTTAACTCAATCATCTGATTATTCAACTGGGCAGTATCGTAAGGCTCATTACGCTCAACTTGGCAAGTGTTCGGGAACTCATCGCCAGCTGAAGCCAAAATAGGACTTAGATCTAAGTTCTTCTGACGTGGCGTATCACCTTCCAAGGTTTCCAAAAGATCCACTCGACCAACAAGCTCTTCCATAGTGCGAACACCAAGTTGAGCCATAAGTTGACGGGTTTCTTCTGCAACAAACCTAAAGAAGTTTT
Source organism: Neptuniibacter sp. 2_MG-2023 (assembly GCF_030547495.1). Lineage (NCBI taxonomy): Bacteria > Pseudomonadati > Pseudomonadota > Gammaproteobacteria > Oceanospirillales > Oceanospirillaceae > Neptuniibacter > Neptuniibacter sp. 2_MG-2023. The sequence goes on from NZ_JAUOQC010000005.1 coordinate 97,662, forward strand.
TAACCATTTCAACGGTGCCACGGAAGTAATCTTCACGTAGCTTTTCATTCTGGGTTGCCACACCGGTCGCACAGTTATTTAAATGACAAATACGAAGGTATTTACAACCTAGAGCAACCATCGGCATAGTACCAAAGCCAAAGCTTTCAGCACCTAATATGGCACCTTTAATTACATCTAGACCCGTCTTAAGACCGCCATCGGTTTGTAGACGAATCTTACCGCGCAGCTGGTTTCCACGAAGCGATTGATGCGCATCCGCTAAACCTAACTCCCAAGGAGAACCCGCATAATGGATAGAGGTAATAGGAGATGCCGCTGTACCACCGTCATAACCAGAGATAGTGATCAGATCGGCATAAGCTTTAGCTACACCGCATGCGATAGTACCAACACCTGGGCGTGATACTAGCTTCACAGAAACTAATGCTTCTGGATTCACCTGTTTCAGATCAAAAATCAACTGAGCCAAATCTTCGATAGAATAAATATCGTGATGAGGCGGTGGTGAAATTAGAGTAACACCCGGTACTGAGAAACGTAGGCGAGCAATAAGATCGTTGACCTTACCACCTGGTAATTGTCCACCTTCACCCGGTTTTGCACCTTGAGCAACTTTAATCTGTAGTACTTCAGCATTCGACAGATACTCAGGTGTAACGCCGAAACGCCCTGAAGCAACCTGTTTAATTTTAGAGCGCTTCATGGTGCCGTGACGAGCAGGATCTTCACCACCTTCACCAGAGTTAGAGCGGCCACCTAATTCGTTCATGGCAACAGCTAAAGCTTCATGAGCTTCTGGGGATAGCGCACCTAGAGACATTGCTGCCGAGTCAAAGCGTTTAAAGATATTCTCTATCGGCTCAACTTCATCAATGGAGATAGACTGCACATCTTTACGCAGCCCCAACATATCACGCAAAGTTGCATAACCACGGTTATTCACTAGCTCAGCATAACGCTGGTACGCTTCTGGATTACCCGTCTGAACAGCTTCATGGATAGTACGAACTACATCAGGATTGTATGCGTGATACTCACCATCATGTTTATACTTCAACAACCCGCCAGCCTGAATAGGCTTACGCGCAGTCCATGCTTCTTTAGCTAATAAGCCTTGCTCAAATTGGAAGTCCTCAAAACGAGCACCTTCAATACGGCTTGTTACGCCTTTGAAACATAAACTAACAATTTCCGAGCTTAAACCAATCGCTTCAAACAACTGAGCACCGCGGTAAGATGCTACCGTTGAGATACCCATCTTAGAAAGGATCTTCATTAAGCCTTTATTGATACCTTTGCGGTAATTTTCATGGGAATGCAGGGTTTCCATCTGAATTTCTCCAGTAGAACACAAGTCATTCAACACACGATACGCAAGGTACGGATAAACAGCGGTCGCACCAAAGCCAAACAAAACAGCAAAATGATGCGGATCCCGTACTGTACCACTTTCAATCACAAGGTTAGCGTCGCAACGCAAACCTTTGTCGACCAAACGATGGTGTACAGCGCCTGTAGCTAATGCAGCATGAACAGGCAAAAGACCGCGTGTAATATTAGCATCCGTGAGGATCAGAATAACTTTACCATCACGTACACTTTGTTCCGCTTTATCTGCAATCCCTTCAATCGCTTCTTTTAAAGAAATTTTCTCAGGATCATAATTCAGATCGATTTGAATAACGTCAAAGCCTGGCTCATTGTTATCGCGCAAACGATTAAACTTACTGGCCGACAGAACAGGGGTCGTTAAAATTACACGATGTGCATGTTCTGGCGTTTCTTCAAATACGTTTCGCTCAGCACCAATACATGTCTCTAGAGACATAACAATCGCTTCACGAAGAGGGTCGATCGGTGGATTGGTTACTTGAGCAAACTGTTGACGGAAATAATCATAGACAGAGCGTACTCTATGGGACAGTACAGCCATCGGCTTGTCGTCACCCATAGAACCTATCGCTTCCATTCCGCTTTCGCCCAATGGGCGCAAAATCTGTTCACGCTCTTCAAATGTCACTTGGAACATTTTCATGTGAGTCTTCACTTCATCTGCAGACATCTCTACAAATGATTTAGACTCTTCATCTAAGTTCATCGTCTGCTCTAGACGTAGCGCATTCTCTTTCAACCAAGTTTTATAGGGTTTCGCAGCTTTCAGACGGTTATCTACGTCTTGCGTATGTAAAACATCGCCAGTTGCTGTATCAATCGCCAGAATTTGGCCTGGTCCTACACGACCTTGAGCCACAATATCTTCAGGCTTATAGCTGAACACACCTATTTCTGAGGCTGTACAGATGTAACCTTGCTTAGTCATTACCCAACGAGATGGACGTAAACCATTACGGTCCAACATACAAACGGCAAAGCGACCATCGGTCATTACCATGCCTGCAGGGCCATCCCAAGGTTCCATATGCATAGAGTTGAAATCATAGAAGGCTCGTAAGTCAGCATCCATTGTTTCAACATTCTGCCACGCAGGCGGCACTATCATGCGTACAGCACGATAAATATCCATACCGCCAACCAACAAGAATTCCAGCATATTATCCATACTTGATGAATCTGAACCGGTCGTATTTACAATCGGTTGTAGCTCATCCAAGTTAGGCAATAGATCGGTTGCAAATTTACTTGCACGCGCCTTCGCCCAGTTACGGTTACCTTCAACTGTGTTGATTTCACCATTATGTGCCAAGAACCGGAATGGCTGCGCCAAAGGCCAGCGAGGTGCTGTATTTGTAGAAAAGCGTTGATGATATGTACATACCGCTGTTTCTAGTCGAGGGTCTGCTAGATCCTGATAAAACACAGGCAGATCCACCGGCATAGTTAATCCTTTATAGGAGATAACTTTGTCAGAGAAACTACAGATGTAAAAATCTTCATCTGCCGCCATAGCAATTTCAGATTTACGGCGAGCAATAAACAAACTAATAGCAAGCTCCCTTTCGCTCTTGCTTCCAGCAGTAATAAAAACCTGCTCGATAAGAGGAAGAGTATCTTTTGCTATAGGGCCAAGGCATGAGTCATCCGTTGGCACCACTCGCCAACCTGCAACACCTAGACCTTCATTAGTAATCGCAGTATTAACTGCAACACGTGCAGCTTCTGCTTTGGCAGCTTCGCGCGGTAAAAACACCATGCCCACTGCATAAAATTCGCCTAGTTCGGTGCCTAACTCTTCCTGTGCGACTGTGCGCAAGAAGCTATCAGGTTTCTGCATCAACAGGCCACAACCGTCACCTGTCTTACCATCTGCAGCTATACCCCCACGGTGCGTCATGCAGGCAAGCGCTTCGATTGCTTTATCTAGCAAATCGTGACTAGCTTGACCCTGCATGTGTGCCATAAGGCCAAAACCGCAGTTATCTTTAAATTCACCGGGGCAATAAAGAGCTTTGCTCATAAGCCATTCCCACTTAAAAATACTTCGAAATCAATGTCTTAATAATCTTTCTGCTGCAATATATACGCCAGTCAGCAAAAAGGGACAGCTATTCTACACGCGAAGTCTGTTCGGAACAAATTCCAAACAGCAGCGAGGGAGGATTAAATCACTAAAAACAGGTGAAAAACCAAGTATATCTTATTGTTTCATTAGGATTTTTTCTTTCTTATATCAAGTTGAACACCTTGTACACTTCTTGCCCAAGGTTTCACATTTTGCAGCGTTTTAGGTAGTTTTCGGATAGCAGCATTAGCAATATCACGGTTAGGATATTGCCCATAAACAACCACATGCCAGGGCAAGCCCTTATAAATAGTCTCAAAATGGTGAAATTTGCTAGGATCAGACTGGGCGGCAATAAACTCCAAAGCGCTCTGTTTTGATCTTGCTCCCGTCATTTGCAAGGTATAGCCAGATGATTCCCAAGAGAGAAGAACGTTCTCACTGGGCGCAATAGCTGCCACTTTATTTTGTGGCGCTAGCTCTTTCTTCGGGGGCACAGCGGACACAGTTTTCTTTTCTGGTGCCGAAGATAGCGAAGGAGATTGCTCCTTCACTGCAACAGTAGCATTTTTAGCAGAAGGACTATTTTGCTTCACTACAGCTCTTAACTCCTCTTCCAGCAGGGTTGGCTTAACCTCCGATGGAGACGGTTTTGCTTCTACCACAATCACATTTTCATTATTAAGTTTTTCTTCTTGCTGTTGTAAACGGAGAGCTAGATCGCTTTTAACAGCAGATATAGGAATATCCGCTTCAACGACTTGCGTATCAGTAACGGCAGGTACTTGCTCTATCAACTCATCTCTAGCGTCCGCAGTAGGTTCTACAGAAACTATATCAGCCTTTTCACCTTCAACTGACGCTGTAACAGCAAGAGAAAGAGGAACCGAAACCCGCTCATCAGTCACTACCTCAGACGGAGTTTCTGTGCTTTCTGGCAAAAACTGCCATAAGGAGACAGCAACAATAGCAATTAAAAGCACTCCAACGCCCAACATATGCAAAGCAGGCAGCGGAAAAGATGATCGCTGAGCAGGCAGAGAAGACAAGGATACCTTGCCCCCAGCCAATAACGTTTCTACCCTTCCAGGCATCCCTTCCGATAATTTAATTAGTTCATTTTTTTTCTTTTCCGATAAAGTCGAAACAGCCGGGTGACATAATTCAATATATTCTGCTGTTTCCGCAACAGTCATACATTCTATCTTAAGATGATGAATTCGCCCCTCAAGGTGTTTAACATCACTGCTGGTAAATAATTTATCTACAAAATCATTATTCGATACAAGCAACACTTGCGCATCAGCAGCATGTAAATTCAACAATAACGCCAGTGCCCCTTCTGACAAATATTCTGCATCATCAACAGTAATCAGGCATTTCTGACCCGCAGCTTGTATAGATTTTAATTGGAGATGAAAGGCACTTAATTGATCAGCAAAGCTAGCTCCACTTTGCTCATGCGAAGGAAATTGCTGCATTAACAATGCTAGTAGTTGCTGCTCACCTAACTCAACCTCGGGGCGAATAGAACAATAATATAAGGTACTATCTTCTGCATTCGGCTTTAACTGGGCAAGCAATGTACTCTTACCAGCACCATGTTCACCTGAAACAAGCAAAAGAAAGTCAGAAAAACGAATAAAATGCTTCAATTTATCTAATAATTGAAGACGACTGGACGGCTCAAAATATATATTTTTCTTCATTTTACCCGTTCGAAACCCATGGCATTAGCGCCTAATTCAGACTAGCAACACGTTGCTAATTTTTTTCCAGCACTTAACGTTTCCAACAAAATGGAAGAAGAGAAATCGGAGGTCACTACAGCCTTACCGATTTCTTTTAGGAGCACTAAGCGAATACTGCCATCAATAACTTTTTTATCGACACCCATAAGCTCCACAAAACGTTCCGGCGTCATTGCCTCAGGTGGGTATAAAGGAAGATTTGCCGCCTCCAAAATGGCCTTCACACGCGCCACATCAGTAGCTGAAATATTTCCTAAACGGAAAGACATATCAGCAGCCATCATAGTACCGGCACCGACTGCTTCACCGTGCAACCATTCACCATAACCTTGATCAGCCTCGATAGCATGCCCAAAGGTATGGCCTAAATTAAGTAAAGCGCGAATTCCCTCTTCTCGCTCATCCAGAGCAACAACTTCAGCCTTTATCTCACAAGAACGTAATATTGCTTGCTCAAGAAGGTCCGATTGCAATCCCATCAAACCATCAATATGGTCTTCCAAATAGCATAAAAAAGCTTCGTCATAGATAAGACCGTATTTGATAACTTCTGCCATTCCAGCGGAAAGCTCTTTCTCAGACAGAGTATTTAGTACATCTGTATCTATAACGACACATTGAGGCTGATGAAACGCACCAATCATGTTTTTCCCTTGGGGATGATTGACGCCCGTTTTACCACCAACAGAAGAATCGACTTGCGACAAAAGCGTTGTGGGAACCTGAATAAAATCAACGCCTCGCTGATAGCATGCAGCAGCAAACCCTGTCATATCACCAATCACCCCACCACCTAACGCAATCAAAGTTGTTGTCCGATTGTGCCGTTTATCAAGCAGGGCCGTAAAAATACTATTTATCTGTTCTAAGTTTTTATACTGCTCTCCATCCGGCAATATCACTTCATCAACTTGAAACTTTTTATTCAAAGTCGCTTTAAGTCGCTCAAGATACAAAGGCGCTATAGTTTCATTAGTAACAATTAAAACTTGTTTACCAGAAATATAAGGCACCATCAGGCCCTTATCTAACAACCCTTGGCCAATAAAAATAGGGTAGCTACGCTCCCCTAGGTCTACTTTCAACGTTTGCATACTACCTACTTATTACTCTACTTCGAGAGGAGACTTGGCCTTTAACTGCCTAATAATTTCTGTAACAACTGTTTTAGGATGACGTTTATCTGTAACTACAACAATATCGGCTGTATCAAGATATAAAGGATGCCGAATAGACATTAACTCTTCCAAAACAGCTTGTGGGTTTTCCGTCTGCAACAAAGGACGATTCTTATCCCTAGACGTTCGATCCAACTGCTGTTCGACCGATGTTTCCAAGTACACTACGGTACCATTAGCTTGCAACATTGTTCTATTCTCAGGCCTTAGAACAGCTCCCCCGCCCGTAGACAAAACAATATCCTTACGCAAAGAGAGCGCTTCAATCACTCCCTCCTCTCTGTCCCTAAAGCCCGACTCGCCTTCGACATCAAAGATCCAAGGTATATCAGCACCCGCTCGTTTCTCAATCTCACGATCAGAATCAACAAACTCAAGCTTTAATTCTTGGGATAACAAACGACCTATGGTGCTTTTCCCAGCACCCATAGGCCCAATCAAAAATATATTCAATTCACACAACCATAACTACTGAGATAAGGAATTACGCACCAACTTCGGTGTAATAAAAATCAATAATTCTGTTTTCTCAGAAGTGCTCTCTTTATTCCTAAATAGTGCGCCCATAATAGGCAGATCACCAAGTAATGGAACCTTGTTAACACTATCACTCGTTTCATGCTTAAACACACCGCCAAGAACAATCGTTTGCCCATCAGGCACAACCACTGTTGTCTGCAGTTCATTATTATCAATACTCAACTCACCATTGGCCAAAACTTGACCTATAGAATCTTGCTTAATTAGTAGTTCCATTGCGATACGATCACCCGGATTAATACGCGGCGTCACATCCAAACTAAGCACTACATCTTTAAATTCAATACTAACTTCCCCATCCTCAACTGTCTGATAAGGAATCTCGGAACCCGACTGAATTAAAGCTTTCTTACCATTAGTCGTTAGGATTTTAGGCTGAGAAACAATCTCCGCTTTACCATCAGCTTCTAATGCACTCAACTCTAGTCCGATCAGTGTACTTGCACCTGGCGCAAAACCAATTGCTATCTGCCCAACATTAGTAGCTGTAGCACCCAGATCCACGTTCAAACCACTGGTTGGAGATGTACTAGAGAAATCGATAGAACTCTGATCTTGGCTGACAATCCAGCCTTTACCGTTATCCACATCGTTATAGCCGAATCCCCATTTAATACCTAAGTCTTTAGTTACATTTGAGGTAGCATTAACAAGGCGCGCTTCAATCAAGACCTGCTCCACTTCCACATCAAAACGATGCAAAGTTTCACGAATCTCTTGAATTGCATTGGATGTTTCTCTCACCATCAGAACATTGGTTTCATCATCAGCCATGATAAAACCACGCTCAGAAACAAGCTTAGCCCCCTGAATCGTACCCATCATTTCAGATGCTTTGCGATAATCCACTTGTATAAATTCAGTGCGTAAGGGTGCAAGCTGCTCAACTTGCTGCGAACTCTCCAGCTCTGCCTTCTCTCTCTGCGCAATCTCATCGGCAGGTGCAATAAGCAATACATTACCTACTGTACGCTGATCAAGTCCCTCTGTTTTCAAAACAATATCAAGTGCTTGATCCCAAGGAACATTTTTAAGGCGCAAAGTGATATTACCGCCAACACTATCGCTCACCACCAAGTTCAACTCGGCAACTTCAGCAATAATCTGCAGAACAGAACGTAACTCCACATTTTGGAAATTAAGATCTATCTGCTCACCGGTAAACTCAAATAACTCTTTAGTTCTTTCATCTTTTTCCGCTTGGCTTAACGGTTTAAAATCAAGAATCAATTGGTTATCTGTTTGATAAGCTAAATATTCATAAGGCTCGGCACTTGGTTTAATCAAAATACTTGTATTGCCACCATTAGCCATCGAATCGATAAACATAACCGGCGTCACAAAATCTTGTACATCAACCCGCTGCTCCAGCGCTCGTGACAGATCGGCGCCCACCAAGTTAACGACAACATTATTACCCTCTTCCTGAATATCGACACCAGCCTTATCATCAGACATGGTAATGGTGACTCGACCAACACCACCTTCAACTCGTTCAAAGTCCATACCTTGTACTTTAGAACGGGCATCGACAAACGCTGTAGTACTTCCAGAATCAGATGATTTCGATACTACATTTTCTGATGTTTCTGACGTTGAAGGAAGCCCTGAGTTATTACTTTGAACAACGACAAACAAGCTATTACCTTCTGAGAAGGTCTTATAACTTGAGGGTTCATAAAGATTAGCAACAATTCTTAACCGACCTTCCGTCTGAGCAAAGCTAATACCATCTACTTGACCTGTTTTCACATCCAGAGAACGGCTTGTTAAATCACTTTCAACACCCCATAAATCCATCACTATACGAGCGGGTTGATTGATCATATAAGCTTGCGGAGAAGGTGGTGCAGAATCGAAGTCAAAACGAATTTCTACTTTCCCTCCTGGCAGGGCTACAAAGTTAGCATTTTTCATTAAAACGTCTGCTGCCGCCCACTCCGACAATAAAAGACTGACCAAAGCTATGCTCAACCAACGGAGATTCGTATACACACGTACTTTAGTCATCATGGGGACCCAAATTTTCACAATAATATCCCTTATTCCTGCTCAGCCAAGGCAAGGTTTCGTGATCGTTTCATCCAACCACCACGCCCATTCGTTACAATTTCAACTAACTCTATTTTACGTTCATCTAGCGAAACAATTTCGCCAAAATTCAAACCCATATAACTACCGACCGTAACCCGATGAATCTCGGAATTAGGATCTCGAACTAAAGCCCATAGCGTATTATCCGCTTTTTGATTGATTGTTCCGACCATATCCAACTGATCCAAAGCAAAAGATTCAAGATAATCTTTATCTCTTGCCTCATCAGGCTTAATCCCATTATCTGGTTCTGCATTGACCTCTTCATCCACATTATCACTAACAGATAACGGAATCAGAGGCACAAAAGGCTCTCTCATAGACGCACCTTTATACACAAAACTATGGTAAGGCTTAAATTCCGGAAGGGGTTTAATTGAACCGGCAGGTCTAGCTTGCGCCTTAACAATAAATTCCTTTAAATCACTTGTATCTTCAACCCACTCAACACACCCTGTAAGCAAAGAAAACAATAGTGGCAAGATAATAATCCTACTATGATGAGTCATCCCTACCCCCTTACTTAGTTTCATCATAACGATAAGTCTTAGCACTAATCTGCATAGAAACCTTACCGCTTGAGGGTTTTATTGTGTAGTCATGCAGAGTCACGATACGTGGCAAACCAGCGATTCCACTTACAAACTGCCCTAACTGATGGTAAGAACCGGAAACATTAATATTTATAGGCAGCTCAATGTAAAACTCTTTTTTTGATTCTGCCGCAAGCTTGATCGACCCAATATCCAAACCACTATCCGTGCCTAGGTTGGTAATATCATCTAAAAGTCCTGGCACTTCTTTCTCTGTAGGGAGCTGTTTTTTTAGTTCGCTAAACTTTTCCTCTACATCTTCCATCTGTTTGCGAAGAGCTTCAAGATTGGCCACTTGAAAAGCCTTTTCTTTATAAACGGCTTTTAGCCCTTGCTCTTTAGATATCTCTTTCTTCAAAGCGCTTTGCTTATCTGTAATATAAAAATGCCAGCCTGCAGCACAGATAGCTATCAAAACGATTAGATAACAGACAATCTTAACGCCTATAGGCCAGTTACCCGCCGCATTGAAGTCCATATCATTAGGATCAAATCCTTTAAACGCATTCCTTAACGCACTCATTAATTAGCCTCATCCGCTTTAGGTTTAGTAACAGGCACAGAAAGATTAAACGTATTCAAACTTCCCTTACCTTTACCAACCCCACTAAGATTGGGTTCACCAAACCAAATCGATGTATCCAAATTCCTCATCAACGTCGAAACATCTAAGTTATCTTGAGCCAAACCAGCTATAACAACACTGTTAGCTTTACGCGACAAAGATGAGTAATAAAGACCATCTGGCATCACACGTACCAACTCATCAAAGTTTCTAACAATAAGAGGCCTTGAACCTTGTAACTCTTGAATTGCAGTAAGGCGCTCAAGCAGTTTCGCCCTCTTTTCCTTTAATTCTTTAATGGCTGCCAAATCACGATCTAGTTTCTTCGTTTCAGTTTTTAAATAATCATTTCGGTCATTTTGACGATCTTTCATAAAATCAAAATAGTAACCGACCGCAAACACTATAAGACCAGCAAACAATGCTGCTCCTAACAGGTTCATCAGGAAGTTTTTCTTTCTTTCTTCAGCGCGCTCTTCACGCCAGGGCCTTAAATTGATAGTTGCCATCTGTCCCTAACCCTCAAATCCACGCATCGCTAACCCACACGCTTTCACTAACGAAGGCGCATCCCGTTCAAGTCTAGATCGATTAACTCTCGAATTAACAGCCATTGAGACGAAAGGATTAGCCATTTTAGTTGTTATACCCAATTCTTCGGATAATTGATCCGCAAGCCCATCAATCGTTGCGGTACCGCCTGAGAGGTAAAGCGCGGATAGCTCACTATGCGCGCCAGAAGAATAGAAAAACTGCAATGATCGAGATACTTGCTGGGCAACTGTACCTCTAAAGGGGAGGACAACCATCTCATTAATTTCAGGTGACAGATCATTAAGACGCAATGACTGCTCAACTTCTTCGATACTCATCCCATATTGCTGATGAATAGAGTTCGTAAGATCATTGCCGCCAAAGGCTTGCTCTCGGCTATAAACAATCTCTTTCCCCTTGAAAACATTCAAGGTTAAGGTTGCCGCACCAATATCAACAACACCGATCAGGTAATCGGTGCTCCTTTGTTCAGAAGAGATCAGAGGAAATGTGCGCTCGACTGCGTACGTATCTACATCAACCACTTGGCACTGCAGACCCGCGCTATTAATCGCATCTTCACGCTGCTCTACATCACTTTTACGACAAGCAACAAGCAGCACTCGATTTAGATTATCATTATTCTCAACAGGCCCTTGCACCTCAAAGTCCAAGGCAACCTCATCTAAAGAATAAGGAATAAACTGGTCTGCCTCTACTTTTATTTGATCTTCCAATTCAAATTCAGAAAAGGCATTGCTCATTTCTATACGTTTAGTGATTACTGCAGAGGCGGGTACGGCAGCAATCGCCGAGGACATCCTCCCTCCAGCAACCTTGATTGCTTTTTCAATCGTAGAGGCAACCTCCCCTACGTCTTGAATATTCCCATCAATGACGGCAGTAGGAGGCAAAGACACCACAGCATAAGCTTCCAACGAATAGCTCTGTCCACTCTTAGACAAGGCAACTAGCTTAACCGAAGAAGAGCCTATATCTAGCCCTACTAAGCTTCCCGATTTATTCCCCAATAAGCCAAACACAAATATATTCCCTAACTTAATACTGCGTTAATGTGTGTTTACTACTCTATTACCTAACTCTAACCCGTATTAAAACAAATTAAAATTCAATATACGCTAGAGCAAAGTGGTAAGCTGTCTATATAATAGACCTTTACTAAAACCCTCAATTATCAGATTAGCATGTCACCTATGTTTTCGCTTTTCAAACTTTTGTTTAAATTAGGTATTTTTTGTTTCCTCATCGGACTAATATCCGCTGCGGGCGCCTATTATTATTACTCGCCGCAACTCCCGAATGTCGAAACATTACGAGATATACGTTTTCAGACCCCCTTACGTATATATTCTCAGGATCAAAAACTCATTGCAGAGTTTGGCGAAAAACGTAGAACACCCATTACATTCGAGGAAATTCCACCTCAATTTGTCCAAGCCCTCACCGCAGCAGAAGACAGTCGCTTCTTTGACCACCACGGCATCGACATAAAAGGCCTTTTTCGTGCAGCCTTTCAATTAGCAACCACCGGCCATATCCAAAGCGGTGGTTCAACAATAACAATGCAAGTTGCTAAAAACTTCTTCCTTACTCGCGAACGCACATTTAGCCGAAAATTCATGGAGATCTTGCTAGCACTCCGAATAGAGCAAGAACTATCTAAAGAAGAAATCCTCGAACTCTATATTAATAAAATTTATCTAGGACATCGTTCGTACGGTATCCAAGCAGCGGCTAATGTATATTACGGCACCGACATCAAAAACTTGAGCCTTGCTCAACACGCAATGATAGCAGGCCTACCTAAAGCACCATCCGCATACAATCCAATTACAAATTCAGATAGAGCAATTGAACGCAGAAACTGGATTCTTAGACGCATGCACTCCTTAAGCTTCATTAACGATCAGCAATTGGAAAATGCGACAAACGAACCTGTTAGTGCAAAGTATCACACAAGCGACATCGAGCTTAGAGCCTTCTATGTAGCAGAGATGGTTAGACAACAACTCTACGAACAATACGGCGAATCGCTCTATACTGACGGCTACGTAGTATATACAACACTACAGAGCAATCTTCAAACCACAGCAAACGATGCCGTCTCAAATGGTTTAATTGCTTATTCAGAAAGGCATGGTTATTTCGGCGCAGAAGACAACTGGGACACTACAGAACCACAAGAAACCTTACAAAAACGCTTAAACAAGGTTATTAGCTACGGCGTACTTAAACCAGCGCTAGTACTTAATGTTTCCGAAAAAAGCGCTGAGCTACTTCTAAAAAACAACCAAACAGCCACCTTAGAATGGGAAGGCATCTCATGGGCAAAACCTTATAAAAACGTTAATCGCACAGGCAAAACCCCAAAAGCAGCAACAGATATTTTGAAAATAGGTGATCTAATCCGAGTAAGGGACAAAGAAGGAAAACTTCACCTTTCACAAATACCGAAAGTACAAGGTTCATTAGTTGCCCTTAACCCAAAAACAGGGGCCATACTATCCCTTGTTGGCGGCTTCAACTTCACACATAATAAATTCAATCGCAGCACCCAAGCCGTACGGCAACCAGGATCCAACTTCAAACCATTCATTTATGCTGCAGCGCTTAATAAAGGTTACTCTCCCGCCTCACTCATAAATGACGCTCCCATTGTTTTCCATGACACATCACTCGAAGGAAACTGGAGACCTCAAAACTCAAGCAGGAAGTTTTATGGCCCTACACGCCTTCGCCAAGCACTCTACAAATCTAGAAACTTAGTATCCATTAGATTATTACGAGCTATAGGCATCCCCACAGCACAAGACTATCTGGAGCTTGCCGGCTTTGACCGAAGCAAACTGCCTAATAACCTTTCACTATCCTTAGGCAGCGCCGACGTTACACCACTTACCTTAGCAACAGGCTACGCCGCTTTCGCAAACGGCGGTTTCAAGGTTGAACCTTTCTTCATCGAACGCATTGAAGATGCCTTCGGTGAAAACCTTTTTACAGCCCAACCAAAAATAGCGTGCAACAGCTGCGTAGATACCGAGAACCTTCAACAACTAGCACCTAGAATATATGACGAAAAAGTGACTTTCCTTATTTACAGCATCTTACAAGATGTTATTCGTAGAGGGACTGGAAGAAAGGCATTAGTACTTGACCGTCGAGACATTGCAGGAAAAACAGGCACAACCAACGATCAAAAAGACGCATGGTTCTCAGGCTTCAATCAAGACTACATCGCAACAGCATGGGTAGGGTTTGACCAACCAAAAACATTAGGCAGAAGAGAGTTTGGCGGGACAGCCGCATTACCTATATGGATCGATTTTATGCGCGAAGCTCTTAAAGACACGCCTGAAAACCCACCTACACCACCAGAAGGCATTGTTAGCGTGAAGATAGATCCTAAAAGCGGGAAACGTGCTTATCCGGGCCAGAGCGACGCAATCTATGAGTTCTTTCGCAAGGAAAACGTTCCATCCAACTATGCAGCCCCTGCGAGCATAAAAAGAACAAACTCAACTGAAGAGCTTTTCTAAACCTAATCTTGATATCAAAAATTTAGGCATAAAAAAAACCGGCGTATGCCGGTTTTTTTATGCCTAACAACCAAACTTAAGAAAGTGGGTAGTTATCAGGTAAAGGTAAGCGCGCAACACCAGAATCAATTGCCGCCTGAGCAACTGCTGTAGATACAGCACCCAACAAACGAGAATCTGTTGCTTTAGGGATGATATATTCAGGACCAAGTTCCAACGAATCTAATCCATATGCATCCAACACATCCTGCGGAACAGGCTGTTTTGTTAAATCAACTAACGCACGAACTGCAGCAGCTTTCATCTCTTCATTAATCGCTGATGCACGAACATCTAAAGCACCACGGAAAATGAACGGGAAGCCGATTACATTATTAACTTGGTTAGGGTAATCAGAACGACCTGTCGCCATAATCACATCATCACGCGTTGCATGAGCAAGCTCTGGGCGAATTTCAGGATCAGGGTTTGCACAAGCAAATACAACAGGATTAGCCGCCATTTTAGCAAGCTGTTCAGCAGAAAGTAGATTTGGTCCAGATAGACCAACAAACACATCTGCACCATCAATAGCATCATCTAAAGTGCGCTTATCTGTTTCTGAAGCAAACGCTGCTTTTTCTGGCGTTAGATTTTCACGACCAGAGTGGATAACACCCGTACGGTCAATCATAAAGATATTTTCGATCTTAGCGCCCATGCTTACAAGTAGCTTCATGCAGGCATTCGCTGCCGCACCCGCGCCTAGACAAACAATCTGAGCTTCCTCAAGAGTTTTACCCGCAATTTCCAATGCTGTGATCATGCCTGCAGCCGTAACAATCGCTGTACCGTGCTGATCATCATGGAAAACTGGGATATTACAACGTTCAATAAGCGCACGCTCTATTTCAAAACATTCAGGCGCTTTAATATCTTCTAGATTAATACCACCAAAAGTTTCTGCAATACGGGCAACTGTATCAATAAACGCCTGCGGGCTTTCTGCATCAACTTCAATATCAATTGAGTCTATACCGGCAAAACGTTTAAACAGTAATGATTTACCTTCCATTACAGGCTTAGACGCTAGCGGACCTAGATCACCAAGACCTAGAATCGCTGAACCGTTTGTAATAACCGCTACCAAATTACCTTTAGCCGTATAACGGTATGCATTTTCAGGGTCTTTTGCGATTTCACGAACCGGCTCAGCTACACCTGGGCTATATGCCAAAGAAAGATCAAGCTGAGACTCAGCTGGTGTAGATAGCTCAACGCTGATCTTACCTGGACGTGGAAACTCATGGTAATCAAGAGCTGCTTGTTTCATATCATCAGACATAGCTGCTGTTCCAATCTAGTTAAAAATTCGAACCCCGAACTATATAGAAAACCCCTGTATCGAACAACCTTAGGGGCGACTCTATTGATCTTTTTTCACTCAGCCAAACCTAAAGTACTAAACTCAATATGCGACTTATGATCAAGCATCACGCGCCATAATAAGTAAAGATAGTGGAATAAATGAGATCTTTTTATCCAATAGCCGCCACCACAGCACCGACTAAACTTAAGCGCCAAACAAGATTATAAACAATCAAAAACCAAATTAAGGGCAACAAAAAAGGCGCCCCATAACGGAAGCGCCTTTTTTAGAATTCTCGTAGACTATGCAGCTTATTTTTTCACGCCGCGGGCACCGAAACGCTTGTTGAAGCGATCGATACGACCACCAGAAGTTGCTTCTTTCTGCTTGCCTGTGTAGAACGGGTGACAAGAAGAACAAACATCTAAGTGAAGGTCTTTACCAAGAGTAGACTTGGTTTTAATAACATTTCCGCAAGAACAAGTAGCAGAAATTTCAACGTAATTAGGATGGATATCCGCTTTCATGGTAAACCTCATGTATTCATGCCGCCACTTGATCTTCTGCCAAGCACCGCATTGATTTAAACTACCAGCGAAAATCACCGGTACGTTAAGTAGGCGGCGGATTATACGCATGCAGATACAGCTTATCAACTTAAAAGCGTTTAAAAAGTGAGCAACGATAAACAATTATGATCATATTACGCCTTGCCATACCTAGCCCACTCCGCAAACTGTTTGATTATCTGCCTCCCGCAGGATCCGAACAAACCTCATTCGAGCCTGGGCTAAGAGTACTCGTCCCTTTTGGCAACCGCGACTTAATTGGTATTTTAGTTGAGACAACCACCGAAACACAGTTTGAGATAAACAAACTAAAGCGCGCAAAAAAAATATTAGACGAAACCCCACCCCTTCCCGCCCATCTTTTCAAACTAGCGCGCTGGGCCGCATCTTATTACCAACACCCCGAGGGTGATGCCTTACAACAAGCACTGCCGGTATTACTAAGAAAAGGGCAAGCCTGCGAATATCAACACGAATTACTTTGGCGAGCCACCTCTGATGCGCAGATTAACACTTTAAAAGCCAACGCAGTCCGTCAGATCGAATTACTTAAGCTACTTAAGAAACACCCTTCAGGCATTAGCCTAGACGCAATCAAAGCTGAAGGCGGGAATCTCAATACACTACGCTCCCTTGAAGACAAAAAACTGGCGGAGTCTTTCCATCGCCCCCACAAATCACATCACGAACAAGTTTTACATGAAGCACCACTAACACTAAATGGAGAGCAGCAATCCGCCCTAACTCAGATCAACACGCGATCCGGTTTTACCGCTAGCTTAATCGAAGGTGTTACCGGCTCAGGTAAAACAGAAGTTTATCTACAAGCAATTGAAAAGACCCTTAACGAAGGTAAGCAGGCCCTAGTATTGGTACCTGAAATAGGTCTAACCCCGCAGACTGTTATGCGCTTTAAGCAGCGATTCAATCTACCTATGGCGGTTCTACACTCAAACCTTTCCGACCGACAAAGACTCGACGCCTGGCTACAAGCAAGAGAAGGCGTCGCAAAAATAGTTATAGGGACACGCTCCGCTATTTTCACGCCACTAAAAAACCCGGGTATTATCATTATTGACGAAGAGCACGATGCCTCATTTAAACAACAAGATGGCTTTCGCTATTCAGCTAGAGATCTCGCAGTAATGCGTGCTCGCGCAGAAGATACTCCTATCGTTTTAGGTAGCGCGACCCCCTCCTTAGAGTCGCTACATAATGCAAAAGAAGGCCGTTACCAATGGTTAAAAATGACACAGCGCGCAGGTACATCGCTAGCACCTACTTTTAAACTATTAGATATACGCCAAGAGAAATTAAGCGAAGGGCTTTCAACACAATTAATTAGCGCAATCGGCCAACATTTAAATAACGGCACTCAAGTGCTCGTATTCTTAAATCGCCGCGGCTATTCTCCCACCTTAAGCTGTAACGACTGTGGCTGGATAGCTGACTGTAGTCGCTGCGACGCCCATATGACATTACACCGAGAGCCGCCACACCTTCACTGCCATCATTGTGATAAACAACAAGGCATCCCACGCGTTTGCCCCGAGTGTAATAGCGATCAATTACAACCAGTAGGCGTAGGCACTGAGCGTAGCGAGCAAGCATTACAGAAACTCTTTCCAGATTTCCCCGTTATTCGTGTTGACAGAGATAGTACTCAACGAAAAAATGCCATGCATGACATTATGGACAAAGTTAACTCCGGCGATCCATGCATCCTTGTTGGCACGCAAATGCTCGCTAAAGGCCACCACTTTCCAAAAGTAACATTAGTTGCAATTATCAATGCCGATAGCGGACTTTTTAGTTCTGATTTTCGAGGCATGGAAAGAACCGCACAACTCATACTCCAAGTAGCTGGACGTGCAGGCAGAGCTGAAGACCCTGGCACAGTTTTAATGCAAACCTATCATGCCGACCACCCTACTTTGCAAACGCTTGTCGAGCATGGTTACAGCGCCTTTGCACTCGAAGAACTTCACAACCGCAAAGCCGCAAAACTTCCACCTTATACTCACTATGCTTTGCTTCGCGCAGAAACAACAACGCAGTATCGAGCAGAATCATTTTTAGCCGCGCTAAGACAACAACTAGAAGACGACCTTCTCCTCCCTGAGAATGTTCACTGGATAGGCCCATTCCCTTCACCTATGGAAAAACGAGCAGGCATGCACCGTGCACAGCTTATGATCTATGCTGAAAACAGAAAAGTACTCCACCAGCTTTTGGCTAACTTGTGCTGGTATTTAGAGCAAAACAAAGAGTCCAGAAAGGTCCGTTGGTCTATAGATGTAGATCCTGCAGATACTTTTTAAACCAAAGAACCCTTCTACCTCTTAACAAAATTCTGATTTACAGGGATAATACGCGGTTCTTCAGAGGCCTAACTTCGATGATGGTAGCCGCAAGCGTATAATACCCTTGCTAAAACCAAAACCGCCTTCAGGCCCACCGATTCATCCAAACGGTATATGTACGCTAATGAAACAAGTTATTGCAGGACTTATCGATTCTGCCCTAAAAACACTGATTGAAAATGGCACTTTGCCGGAAGATGTACAACCAAATATCATGGTTGAAAACACACGTGACAAGTCACATGGTGATTACGCATCCAACATTGCACTGACCTTAGCTAAGCCTGCGCGTAGCAATCCTCGCCAATTAGCAGAAAAACTAGTTGCCGCGTTGCCTCAATCTGACAATCTAACGCGTACTGAGATAGCAGGACCAGGCTTTATTAACTTTTTCATTAGTGAAGCCTCAACCAACAGTTTACTAACCACTATTTTGGATCAGAAAGAGAGTTATGGCCGCAACAACGACGGTGCGGGACGTAAAGTGCAGGTCGAATTCGTCTCGGCAAACCCAACAGGTCCGTTGCATATTGGCCATGGCCGTGGCGCCGCTGTAGGTGATTGCCTATGTCGCATAATGGATGCCAATGGCTGGGATGTAACCCGTGAATTTTATTACAATGATGCTGGCCAACAGATCAACAACTTAGCACTGTCGGTACAAGCTCGCTGCAAGGGCCTAACACCTGATGGCGCAAGCTGGCCTGAAGATGGCTACCGTGGTGATTACATTATCGACCTTGCCGAAAGCTTTATGCGCGGTGATACCGTTAAATCTGAAGACCAATCCTTTACTGGGACAAAAAATTCTGCAGATCTAGAAGCGATTCGTCATTTCGCCGTTGCCTATTTAAGACGCGAACAAGACCTCGACCTAAAAGCGTTTGCTGTTGATTTTGATGTTTACTTCCTTGAATCGTCCCTTTACGAGGAAGGAAAAGTAGAACGTACTGTACAAACACTAATCAAAAACGGTTACACCTATGAAGATGGTGGCGCACTTTGGTTACGTACAACCGATTTTGGTGATGACAAAGACCGAGTAATGCGCAAAAAAGATGGGGGCTACACCTACTTTGTACCAGATGTTGCTTATCACTTGGACAAATGGCAACGCGGATTTGAATGCGTATTAAATGAACAGGGCGCCGATCATCACAGCACTATCACTCGTGTCCGCGCAGGCCTTCAAGCACTTAATGCAGACATCCCTAAAGGCTGGCCTGATTACGTCCTTCACCAGATGGTTACCGTTATGCGCGGCGGAGAAGAGGTAAAAATATCCAAACGTGCAGGCAGCTACTTAACCCTGCGAGACCTTATCGATGAAGTCGGCCGTGACGCAACACGCTACTTTTTGGCTGCGCGCAAATCAGATAGTCATTTAACGTTTGATATAGATCTTGCCCGCTCTCAATCCGCAGACAATCCGGTTTACTATATTCAATACGCCCACGCCCGTGTTTGCTCCATTTTCCGCAAACTCGCCGAGAACAATTTAGACTGGGATCTTGAAACAGGTAAAGCAGCTCTATCTTGCTTAGAACTAGAATCTGAAAAGAACTTGGTTATCAACCTTGGACGCTATCCAGAAGTGGTAAAAAATGCAGCCAGTGCCCGTGAGCCTCACCAGATCGCCAACTACTTACGTGATCTAGCCGGTGATTTCCATACTTACTATAATTCAGAAAAAACCTTAGTCGATGATGAAAACCTACGTAATGCACGCCTAACTCTGGCCGTTGCCGTACGTCATGTTTTAGCAAACGGCTTAGATCTACTTGGCGTTACCGCACCGGAGCAGATGTAACACTATGGCCTCCCGTAAGGACTATGCAAAAAACAAACGCGGCGCAGCTTCGGCTAGCCGCTCTAGACCCTCTACTAAAAAAGCGCCCGCTAAAGCTAAAAAGCGCTTTCCCACAGGTCTACTTGCAATCACCCTTATCTTACTGGGAGGCCTAGGCTATGGATTATTCAAACTCACCCAAATCGATAGGGATCCGAGTACAACACCTATAGCTAATCATTCGGCTCCTAAACCCAGCGTAAAGAAAGCACCTGAAAGCAAAGCGCCGGTAGTTGAGAAATCAACAACAACGGCAGCCACTACGACAGAGAACACCAACCGCTTCGAATTTTACGAAATGCTAAAAGAGAGTGAAGTAGAAACCGTCAAGGTTGACGCTTATAAATCGACGCCTAAAAACGCAAAGTCTGAACACAAATACCTTTTACAGGCAGGCTCTTTCAAAGTGAAGGCTGATGCAGAAAGAATGCGCGCACAACTCATCCTTCAAGGCTTGCCCGATGTCCATACAGATACCAGTAAAAACAAAGACGGTACCCTTTGGTATCGAGTTCGTTTAGGGCCTTTTGATAATCGATCTAAATTATCTAAAGCCTACGATAAGCTTGTGCAACTCAATATCCAACCTCTGCGCATCAAGCAATAAGGCGCAATACAGAAACAAACGAGAAAGCCCAGCGATAAAGCTGGGCTTTTTAGTCAATTAAGCCTTGAAATTCATCTCAGCGTCACCATCTTTCTGTAAACCCCTTAAAGAAAGCAATATCACGCCCGCCACATCGTTTTTTGCGTGTTATTGGTAATTAAATCTCCCATTAGGAGCAGAAGATGACAACGATTGTATCCGTACGTCGTGGAGACAAAGTAGTAGTCGGCGGTGATGGCCAAGTATCTTTAGGCAACACCGTAATGAAAGGCAGCGCAAAAAAAGTGAATGTGCTCGCTAAACACGCCGTCATAACAGGCTTTGCAGGCTCTACCGCTGATGCGATTACACTACGTGATCTATTTGAACAGCAACTTGAAAAACACCAAGGCAATATCGTTAATGCGGTAATCCATTTAGCACGTGAATGGCGCAGCGATAGAGTACTACGCCGTTTAGAAGCCCTAATGCTCGTTGCTAACAAAGAAAAAACCTACTTAATCTCCGGGAGCGGAGATGTTATTGAACCGGAAGATGGCGTCATTGCAATCGGTTCTGGCGGCAACTTTGCGTTAGCGGCTGCACGTGCACTCGTTGATAATACTGAATTAGACGCAAAAGAGATCGTTGAGAAAAGCCTGCATATTGCCGCAGGGATCTGTGTCTTCACCAACGGCAACTTAACTATTGAAGAACTTGATTCTGTCGCCAGCTAAGGAAACTAATAAGATATGTCTAACATGACCCCACGCGAAATTGTATCCGAGCTGGATCGCCATATTATCGGACAAGATGAAGCCAAAAGAGCGGTCGCTATTGCCCTACGTAACCGTTGGCGCCGTATGCAATTAAATGATGAATTACGCACCGAAGTAACACCTAAAAACATCTTAATGATTGGCCCAACCGGTGTAGGTAAAACAGAGATAGCACGCCGTTTAGCTAAACTAGCTAATGCGCCATTTATAAAAATCGAAGCAACCAAATTTACTGAAGTTGGCTACGTTGGACGCGATGTAGAAACAATTATCCGCGATCTTGTCGACATGTCCATCAAGCTGCTGCGTGAAAAGGAGATGGAAAAGGTTCGTTTTCGAGCTGAGGAAGCAGCTGAAGAGCGCGTTTTAGATGCATTATTGCCACCCGCCCGTCCTGCAAACTTTGGCGAGCAACAATCCCCTGCCGAACGGGAAGATAGCGCGACTCGCCAAGTTTTCCGTAAAAAGCTGCGTGAAGGCCAGTTAGACGACAAAGAGATCGATATCGAAGTAGCCCAACCCCAAGTGGGCGTTGAGATAATGGCACCGCCAGGCATGGAAGAGATGACAAATCAGCTACAAAGCATGTTTTCTGGCATGGGTGGCGGAAAAAAACAATCTCGTCGCATGAAGATAAAAGAAGCCTTCAAAATGCTGACCGATGAAGAAGCGGCTAGTATGGTGAAAGAAGATGAGCTCAAGCAAAGTGCGGTTGAGTTAGTTGAACAACACGGTATCGTTTTTCTAGATGAGATAGATAAAGTTTGTAAAAACGGCTCAAATAGTAGTGGTGAAGTGTCTCGCGAAGGGGTGCAACGTGACTTACTACCTTTAATTGAAGGCTGCACAGTAAGCACTAAATACGGCATGATCAAAACAGACCATATACTATTTATTGCCTCAGGCGCATTCCACCTATCTAAGCCTTCAGATCTAATTCCTGAATTACAGGGCCGCTTGCCGATTCGCGTTGAATTAAAAGCACTTACACCGGATGATTTCCGCCGCATCCTCAAAGAACCGAATGCATCACTTACCGAACAATATATCGCCCTACTAAAAACTGAAGGCGTAAATGTTGAGTTTACCGATGACGGCATTCACCGTATTGCAGAACTCGCCTTTCAAGTAAATGAAAGCACCGAAAACATTGGGGCTAGACGCTTACATACAATGATGGAACGCTTACTAGAAGAGCTATCATTCTCAGCTTCAGATTGCTCTGGCCAATCCATTAAGATAGATAAAGCTTTTGTTGACCAACAACTCAGCGAGTTGAGTCAGGATGAAGACTTAAGTCACTACATCCTCTAGCGACAAGGAGATCCACATGTCAAAAGCGCCATTGCCTAACGAGATTAAATTACATAAAAAATCTCGTACTCTGGAATTGACTTATGGAGACGATAAGTTCGAGTTAACAGCAGAGTATCTTCGAGTGCACTCACCTTCTGCCGAAGTACGAGGCCACGGAATAGGTAATGGCGTACTGCAAACAGGTAAAAAGCTCGTAGGAATAAAAGAACTCATCCCAACGGGTAACTACGCCCTTAAAATTGTGTTTGACGACGGTCATGATAGTGGCCTTTACACATGGGACTGCCTACATGACCTAGCGTACAATTATGATCAGTACTGGCAAACCTACCTTGAAAAACTCCAAGCCGCAGGCGAAAGTCGTGATGGCGGGCTTATCGCCATTGGTCGAGGCTGAGCGATTTAAGAGTAATAAATCTTGAATACATTCCCAAGACAATACCGCTCCATATAGGTACAATTCCAGCATTCATATTTAAGACCATCATCAGGACATCTAAACATGACCGACCAGCGCAATGACGACACAACTCACTTCGGCTTCGAAGACGTAAAAAAAGAAGAGAAGGTTCAACGTGTTGCAGATGTATTCCACAGCGTAGCTGGCAAATATGACTTGATGAATGATCTGATGTCGGGAGGTGTTCATCGCCTTTGGAAACGTATCACTATAGAGCAAAGCGGTGTACGTACAGGCAATACTGTTTTAGATATTGCAGGTGGTACCGGTGATTTAACCATGCGTTTTTCACGCTTAGTTGGCCCAACGGGAAAAGTTGTATTAGCAGATATCAACGACTCTATGCTGAAAGTTGGCCGCGATAAGCTAATGGACAAAGGCGTAACCGGCAATGTCGAGTTTGTGCAAGCTAATGCAGAAGCATTACCTTTTCCTGATAATACCTTCGATGTTATTACAATCGCGTTTGGCCTACGTAATGTAACGGACAAAGATGCGGCATTACGCTCGATGGCTCGCGTGTTGAAACCTGGCGGAAAAGTAATGGTCCTAGAGTTTTCTAAAACTGACAACCCATTATTAACTAAAGCTTACGATTTTTACTCTTTCAACATCCTACCTCAGATGGGCTCCATGATTGCAGGTGATGCTGACAGCTATCGCTACTTAGCAGAATCGATCCGTATGCATCCCGATCAGGAAACACTCAAATCGATGATGCAAAATGCAGGGCTAACAAACTGCAAATACCAAAATATGACCGGCGGTATTGTCGCTCTGCATACAGGCATTAAACCTTAAAGGTCTCCCAATGATCGAGATGTTACAAGCAACCCTCCTCACAACAGCGGAAGAGGCATGCAGCCAGTTATTACAGCGTGACCCGATCACACTACAACATCTCGAACGTTTAAGCGGTAAAGTTATTGCCGTAGAAGTAACGAATCCTAGACTTAACCTGTTTCTACTCCCTAATGCCGATGGAATCCAAATTCAATCGGTTTATAACGACAAACCCGATGCCACGCTGAGTGGACAGGCTCTCGACTTCCTTAAGCTTTTGGCAACTAAAGACCGAGCAGATGCCATGTTTGGCAAAACAATTCAGCTTTCAGGGGATACGGCTCTAGCAACACGTTTACAAGAGATTTTGGCCGATACACAGATTGACTGGGAGGGTATGCTTGCGAACTTAGTTGGAGAGCTGCCGGCTCACCAATTAGCCATCTATGCTACTTGGAAAACAAACGGGTACAAAAACGCAGGCCTAAGCGTCATTCAGAATCTGGATGAATATCTAAAAGAGGAGTTAAAGGTGATCCCTACTCGCCCTGAAATCAACAATTTTTACAGCGAGATAGACGTTTTAAGAGAGCGCGTAGAGCGCTTAAGCGCCAAGATAGCAGCTAAGGTTAAGAGCTAACCTTAGCCATCCTCAACACTTAAACATCTTAGAAAGGTTTAACAACAACAAAAATAAGTATAGGTATAAAGATCAATAATGGTAATTCGTTAAATAAGCGAAAATAACGCCCACTCCGATCTAAAACTCCCGCTCTCATCTTCTTCAAATACGCTTTACACCAGTGATGATAACCAATTAACAAAACCACAAAAACAAGCTTGGCATGTAACCATCCACCACTAAAACCATAACCTAGCCACAACCATAACCCCAAACCCAGCGTAAAGAGCGCCATAATGCTCATAAAACCATAAAGCTTACCGGCCATAATCTCTAAACGCGTAACATCTTGTCCCGCCTCACGACCTTCAACATAATGTACAAAAATACGAGGAAGGTAGAAGATCCCCGCCATCCAACTTGTCATCGCAAGAATATGAAAGGTTTTAACCCATAACATGGCGATCTCCTTAATAGCCTAAAAGAGGGTAAAGCTCACCGGATCGAATATCACGGTTTGCAGTCTTGATTGTACCGTCATTCTGCCATTTACGAATTAATTTGTTTAAAAAGGGCTTCACTTCACTCTCTGTCATACCACTTTTCAGCTCAGCGCTATATAGCATCTTCAGCAGCAGACCATCTAAGCCGGAAAGCAAACTCTCGGGTGTTTTATCATTAAAAATTGAGGGATAAACTTCCTCAGAATCATTTGGCAACCCCATCACTTGAGTAATCTCTTCCACAATACAGGTCACTAATTTCCCATGCATTCGCGCTTGATCTACAGGAATAATAATAGCTGCGCTCTCTATTTCATACCTGCTGTTAACACGAAAGTTAGCCATACAAACCGCCCCATGCATGACTTTTACCGCCTTTTCACCAAAAAGCTGACCAACCTGTTCAATCCAGTCACGCTGCTGAGTAAACACAATTTTCAGGTTAGCCTGCTCAGGAGAGGACACAAAACTAATAGGATGCTGTATCAACGAAGATAGATGGGTGACATGCATACGTACTAAGTCGGCATGTAAGCTTTTATCACCAACCTTGTGATCCAACCACAAGGTAATCGGCTTTTCCCAACGGCGCACCACACGCCCCTGCTGCGAGTACTCATTACGAAGAGCTACCTGAGTAAAAGCCTGTACTAAATAACTGGGCTGCTGCCAGCGATAATCAGCACTGGCAGTCAATGAGCAACTAAATAAGGCTAAAAAAAGAAATCTCCGACAGAACGGAAACATTATCAAATAGCACGTGTAGAGATGCTTAGAAGATCAGCTAATGACACTTCCAATTGATCACCCGGCAAGATAGGTCCAACACCCGCTGGCGTCCCCGTTAAAATCACATCACCCGGTTCCAGCGTAAAAAATTCACTACTGTGGCTAATCAAGGGCAAAACGCGATTCAACATATGCGAGCTGTTACCCGACTGGCGTAATTCACCATTAACCATCAATTTGATATCTACATTCTGCAAATCCGGAACACAGCTAGGTGCGACAAAAACGGATAAAGGTGCAGCCCCATCAAAGCCTTTAGCCTTTTCCCAAGGGTGACCTTTATCTTTCAACTTACCTTGCAAATCGCGTAGAGTAAGATCTAAGCCCAAACCAACGCCCGCAATCGCAGCAAGCGCTTCCCCTTCCGATGCATGACTTAAACGCTCACCGATCAAGATAGACATCTCAGTCTCAAAATGTACTGAGCCATACCCCTGAGGAACAATAAAAGGCTCAGCCATATCAACCACGCTCGTTGATGGCTTGATAAACAACATTGGCTCAGTAGGAATGGGATTATTTAGCTCAGCGGCATGATCAGCATAGTTACGTCCCACACAAATCACTTTGCCTGTAGGCAAACCAGCAGATCTACCGTCAATAAAACGATGTTGATAACTCATCAATGCTCCCCAACTATTCCAAAGGCCAATTTATAGGCTAAGTTTACCCGCACCCTTGCCCAGTAGCTAGAGAGAGACGCGAACGTAGATACAACCCCACAGATAAAATAAAGGTTAATGTCAGCACAATTAAAGACCCAACAACAACACCATGCCAGCCGAGCCAATGCCAAAAAGGATCGAGATAAAAGCCGCCGCTACTCGCACCTAAATAATAAAACACGAGATAGATAGAAGAAGCCGTGGCACGTGCATGCCGCGCGTTTTGGCTAACCCAACTACTCGCGCTTGAATGGGCAACAAAAAAGCCAAAAGCACTAATCAGGAAGCCAACTATAATTGTCCATAATGAAGGTATAAGCGTAACTAGAGTTCCCAGCATTAAAACCAAACAACCAAGCGCAATGACCAAGGGCTGAGGTATTCTAGCCGCTATATTGCCAGAAATAGCTGAACCAAATGTACCGCTTAAATAGGTAAGAAATAACATGCCTAATAAACTAGCGGGGAGATTAAAAGGCGCCTCAGCTAACAGGAAGGTTGCATAACTATATTGATTAATAAATATAAAGAAATTTAACCCGCCAATAATATATGCCAACACCAACAATGGATTCTGTAAATGGGATAAAATATCAGAGAAGACGCGTTTAGGACGTAACAGGGTTGGCGAAAAGTTTTCAGACACAGGTAACATCCAAGCAAAAACACTTAAACAGATGAAGCTGATTAAACTCATCAATGCAAAAGCTTCCTGCCACCCCAGCCAATCGCCAACAAAACCACCGATCAAACGCCCACCAATGCCTCCGAGTGTATTACCACTAATATATAAACCAACCGCAACCCTTACTGCATTTCGTCCAAACTCATCCCCCATATAGGCGATAGCAATAGCGGGTAAGCCTGCTAAACAAACCCCTTGTATAGCTCTTAACAATACAAGCTGCTCAAAACTGCTAACCTGAGACAAGGCAAAGCTACATAAAACAACGCCTGCCATACTGCCTAGCATCAACTGTGTACGACCTATAGCATCAGAGATCGGCCCAAAAAGCAGCAAAGAGATACCCAAAGTGAGCGTTGTAACAGTTAAACTCCAGCTCGCCTGTAAAGGTGTTATCTGAAATTCATTTGCCAACATCGGAAGAAGTGGCTGAGTAATATAGACATTGGAGAAAACCATAAATGAGCCTAAACATAACGCCAATGTAGCTCGCCAAAACTGGGCTGTACCTACTTCTATCATCTTTGCACCTCTAATTATGGATGCAGATTAGCAATCAACAGCGAATAATAAAAATATATACTTTTTATTGATTTCATAAGAAAATATTATGCATGGACATAAAACACCTGACCTACTTCAAAACCGTCACCGACTTCAGCAGCTTTACAAAAGCCGCCGAACATCTTCATATAGCCCAACCGGCGATCAGCATGGCCATAAAAAAGCTAGAGGCTGAGTTGGAACTCACTCTATTCCATCGCCAGGATCGAAAAATCAGCCTTACCGATGAAGGCCAACATCTCTATCAGCATGCATGCAAAATACTGCAGGCAACAGAGGATGCATTACTGGAGATGCAGGAGTTGAAAGGCTTAATCCAAGGCGATGTCCGTGTCGGTATACCCAGTATGTTGGGGTCCTATCATTTTCCTCCCATACTGATGGCTTTTCGTCACCGCTATCCACAATTAAACCTTACCGTTATCGATGGTGGGGCGGGGAAACTGCAGCAACTACTTGAAACCGGTGAGCTCGACCTAGCGGTGATTGTAGATGAAACAACCTCTGACTTTTTGGAAACTAAAGTATTCCTACGTGAACAGATGATGGTGGTATGTCCCAAAGACCACCCCTTCGCCGCATTAGAGAGCATTAGTTATCCACAGCTCTTCGCCGAAGAGCTGGTCATGTTTAACAGCGGGTATTTCCACCGTAACGTTGTCGACCGTATTGCCGCCGAATCAGATGTCACACCTAATATCAGCTTTGAAACCAACCTAATCCCGCTCATTAAATCGATCGTCAAGCAGGGGTTTGCTATCTCCACCTTAATGGAGATGGTGATTCAAGATGAACCCGACCTCGTAGCTAGGCCCTTCACCAAATCCGTATGGCTTGATCTATCTATTGCTTGGCGTAAAGGGGGTTACCTGTCACATGCTAACCGCACCTTTGTGGAATTTCTTTTAGAACATAGCCAAGAGAAGAAAAAACAAGATAAAGCCCGCTAAACACTCAGCTTGCAGCAACCTTATTTTATCTCTATGATTCGCGAAAATTTGAGGAGATTACGATAATGTTGGATGTAAATGAGTACTTCGACGGAACCGTCAAATCGATTGGTTTTACAAACACTGAAGGTAAAGCAACAGTCGGTGTGATGGCGCCTGGTGAATATGAATTCGGCACCAGTGAAGATGAATTAATGAAAGTTGTCAGCGGCGAACTTATTGTTAAGCTTCCAGGTACTGAAACCTTCCAATCGTTTCCGACAGGTACTGAATTTAAAGTAGCAGCTAATCAAAGCTTCCAACTAAAAGTTGAGCAACCTACTGCTTACTTATGCTTCTATAGCTAAATAATTCCCTAGCTATAGAATACCTGCCGACTAAAAGAATCGCACAATCTTTCGCTTTTAGTTGGCGGGCAAAATTTGACAATTTCTTTATTCAATACAATCTGCCTCAACTTAAGTTGAATATTTTTCCCGCAATCTGGACTGTTCATTCATCCTTTTCAACTTAGGCTGTGATAATATGCCCGCATAAATTTTCAGCGACTAAACCTGTGGCGCACCTGTTATAGGCGATCACCACGCAATTAAAGAGCTACTACCATGAGTAATACAACCTCTCTTGATAAAAGCAAAATCAAGATCTTGCTACTAGAAGGCGTACACCAATCTGCGGTGGACACTTTTAATCAGAATGGTTACACCAATATCGAATTCTTAACTGGCTCACTACCAGAAGACGAATTGATCGCCCGTGTAAAAGATGTTCACTTCATTGGTATTCGTTCCCGCACTCAGCTAACGGATAAAGTTTTTGATGCTGCTAAAAAATTAGTAGCTGTAGGTTGTTTCTGTATCGGCACCAACCAAGTGAACTTAGAAGCAGCAACCATGAATGGTGTTGCCGTCTTTAATGCGCCTTTCTCAAACACACGCTCTGTAGCAGAGTTAGTCATTGCTGAAGCGATCATATTGCTTCGTGGCGTTGCTGAAAAAAGTGCTAAAGCCCACCGTGGTGAATGGCAAAAATCGGCTAAAAACTCTTACGAAATTCGTGGTAAAAAACTAGGTATCGTTGGCTACGGCAGCATAGGTTCACAATTAAGTGTTATTGCTGAAGCAATGGGCATGGATGTTTACTTTTATGACGTCGTTACAAAACTGTCCCTTGGTAATGCAAAACAAGTGGGATCGTTAAAAGAACTACTAAATATTAGTGATATTGTTACCTTACATGTTCCTGAAACTGCATCAACTAAAGATATGATGGGTGCAGCCCAGTTTGCAGAGATGAAGCAAGGCTCTATCTTTTTAAACGCCGCTCGCGGCACCGTTGTAGTTATTGATGATCTATGTGACGCGCTGGATTCAGGCCGTTTGTTAGGCGCAGCAATCGATGTATTCCCAGTTGAACCTCGCTCTAACAATGATGAGTTCATCTCCCCACTACGTAAATATGACAATGTTATTCTGACGCCTCACGTCGGTGGTTCTACTATGGAAGCACAGGAAAACATTGGCTACGAAGTAGCTGAAAAACTGATCAAATATAGTGATAACGGTTCTTCAATTACCTCTGTGAACTTCCCTGAAGTAGCACTGCCAGAGCATCCAAATGTTCACCGTTTGCTACACGTTCACAACAATGTACCTGGCATCATGGCATCGATTAACAATGTTTTCTCTGCTAACAGTGTAAACGTGAGCAGCCAATACCTACAAACAAACGAAAAAGTAGGCTACGTTGTAATTGATGTAGATGCTGATTGTTCTAAAGTTGCGTTAGAAAACTTAAAACAGATCGAAGGCACAATCCGCTGCCGTCGCTTGTTTTAATAGATCGACCAACAAGATAAGCCTTTATCGGCTTTAGATAAAACGGGCGCGCGATCAGTGCCCGTTTTTGTTTTCCCAACGATCAAAAATCTGCCCCACTTTTTCAAACACTTCATCTCGATAGATTTCGGTTTCATTCACTAAATGGTGTTTTGCACCGTTAATCAACGTTAGCTCCAATTCTGGATACAAACGCCCTAATATAGCTAGGTTATAACGCCAATCAACCGTGTCATCATCGGTTCCTTGAATCATATGAATAATCCCACTCACAGGTTCATGGGATTCAATCCAACGCCCCCATGCCAACATAGCTCCCACCCAATTCACCGGTATCTCTTTATATTGCAGTGGGTCTTCCTCATTAATAAATTGCCTAAATTTCAAGTCATGCGTGTTGTTGCTATACCCTCTCGGAACTCTCTTTACTATATATTTAAGCCAGCGGAATTTTCGTTGGATGGCACGCCATGAAGATGAACGAACTAACGGCGCTAACAAAACCCTCTCACCAATAAGAGGCGTATTCTCATGTGTAAACAACAACTGGTGAGCCATAATGACAGCCCCTCCTGTACTTTGCCCAATCAAATGCAAAGGTCCTCTAATATCAGATTTAACAAAAGAGATCAGGTCCGCTAATTGAGTCGCATAATGTTTAAAGTCCTCCACAGATAAAGGATCCCCATCCGATAAGCCATGGCCACTTAAGTCATAACACAACACATCAAAACCATCCCTGAGCAACCTATCAATTAGGTGTTTATACAGCCCTACATGATCCATATACCCATGAAGAACAATAACGGTTCCTCGGCAAGCGCTCCCTTTTTCCTGCGAATAGGACTGAAGGGTCACCTCTATCCCATCTAGCTTAATACGACCTATTCTATATTTAGACCGGTTTACCAACGGCATCAGCTGATAAGTTTTCAAATAAGCCCTAATTTGATCATTCAATACACCTGCGGCTGCATCTGTGTAGGCAGGTAAGCTCCTAATCAATAAGTCTCGTTCGAACAAACCCATATACACTCCTGAAGAAACAACTATGGAAATAGCCCTGTAGAAAAACAACAAGTTACTCCCTTAACTCTAGCTTATCACGATAACTATTCGCTCAACTTATACCGAATATAAGGCGTACTTATCATACTTTAGGATCTAGTTAGGCGACTTTTTTTCTTCTTTGAGCTACTGTTGCATTGCACAATGACAACTGCAATCAAAAGCAGTTTCTACTCCACTCAGTTCACGGTTGCCTCGCACCTGGACTGTCGGAACATATAACTGGGGCAAGTAATTATGAGTCAAAGGGTACAGAGCGGCGGCCTTCAAGTTGCAGAGTCTCTATATAATTTCGTAAACAATGAAGCACTGCCAGGCACTGGCGTAACTAGCGAACAATTTTGGGCTGGCTTTGATGCACTTGTTCACGATTTAGCACCTAAAAATCGCGATCTGTTAGCTAAACGTGATGCGATCCAAGAGCAGATCGACGCATGGCACCGCGAACGCCAAGGTCAAGCTTTCAATCTAGAAGCCTATAAAGGTTTCTTATCTGAGATCGGCTATCTATTGCCTGAAGGTGAAGATTTCACCGCGACAACAGAAAATGTTGACCCTGAAATGGCAACGATGGCTGGCCCTCAGCTCGTTGTTCCTGTCATGAATGCACGTTTTGCATTGAATGCAGCGAATGCCCGTTGGGGAAGTCTTTACGACGCTCTCTACGGTACTGATGCTGTTTCAGAAGAGAATGGAGCCGAGAAAACTGCCGGTTATAACCCAGCACGTGGCGCAAAAGTTATCGCCGCTGCTCGCGAGTTTCTTGATCAGGCAGTACCTTTAGCGACAGGCTCACACAAAGATTCAGCCGGTTACACTATCGTTGATGGACAGCTAGTTGTTGCTATGACTAATGGCGGCACCACAACACTAGCGGATACTCAAAAGCTTATCGGCTATACAGGCGAGACCTCTGCACCACTGTCTATTCTGTTTGAAAATAACGGTCTACACTTTGAAGTTCAGATCGACCGTGACAGCCAAATAGGCAAAGAAGATGCCGCCGGCATTAAAGATATCATCATGGAAGCGGCCCTGACTGCTATCATGGATTGCGAAGACTCTGTTGCTGCTGTTGATGGCGACGATAAAGTTGTTATCTATCGCAATTGGTTAGGTCTAATGAAAGGCGATCTTACTGAAGAAGTAAGTAAAGGGGGTAAAACCTTTACTCGCCGCATTAATGCAGACCGTGAATTTACTGCACTAGATGGTTCCAACATCGCCCTTAAAGGTCGCAGTCTAATGTTCGTTCGTAACGTAGGTCATCTAATGACTAACGAAGCGATCTTGGACAAAGACGGTAATGAAATTCCTGAAGGGATTATGGATGGTGTTATTACAACACTTATCTCCATCCACGATATGAAAGGCACTGGTAAATTTAGCAACACAACAACAGGCTCCACCTACATCGTAAAACCTAAGATGCATGGTCCTGAAGAAGTTGCCTTTGCTAATGAACTATTTGCTCGTATCGAAGATATGCTTGGCCTTGCACGCTTCACAATGAAGATGGGCATAATGGATGAAGAGCGCCGCACAACTGTCAACCTAAAAGAGTGTATCCGCGCAGCTAAAGAGCGCGTGGTATTCATCAACACAGGTTTCCTTGACCGTACCGGCGATGAGATACATACATCAATGGAAGCTGGCCCAATGATCCGTAAAGGTGACATGAAAGCCGCCTCTTGGATTGGTGCTTACGAAGATTGGAACGTTGATAACGGTCTACTTTGTGGCCTACAAGGTCGTGCACAGATCGGTAAAGGTATGTGGCCAATTCCTGATCAAATGGCAAACATGCTGAAAGCTAAGATCGGTCATCCTATGTCGGGCGCGAATACCGCATGGGTACCTTCACCAACCGCCGCTGTTCTTCATGCTACCCATTACCATCAGGTAGATGTTTTTGCCCGTCAGGATGAACTAAAATCACGTCCTCGTGCAAATTTAGACGACATTCTAACGATCCCAGTTGAAGCTAATCCAAGCTGGTCTGCTGAAGAGATTCAACAGGAACTGGATAACAACGCACAAGGTATCTTAGGCTACGTTGTTCGCTGGATCGATCAAGGTGTAGGTTGTTCAAAAGTACCAGACATCAACGATGTTGGCTTAATGGAAGATCGTGCAACACTACGTATCTCTAGCCAGCATATTGCTAACTGGTTACGTCATGGTATCTGCTCTGAAGAGCAAGTAATGGAAACCATGAAACGCATGGCGGCCGTTGTAGATCGCCAGAACGAAAACGATCCTCTTTACCGTCCTATGGCCGCTAATTTTGACGACAGCATCGCCTTCGCAGCAGCTTGTGAGCTGGTTATCGAAGGGTGCAAACAGCCAAACGGTTATACCGAGCCGGTTCTGCACCGTCGCCGTATCGAAGCAAAAGCAAAATTTGGTGCATAATTAGTTTCACTCATAGCGACTGAATGACACATAAAACCGCGCTCTCTAAACCAAGAGCGCGGTTTTTTCGTATAAGGTAGACTACAGATACCGTTTACGAGTCAATTTTGATGAATATCTCAACCTACGCAGAGCAGCTAGCCGAGTTTATTAACCAGCACCCACGGCTAGTCGTCCTGACTGGCGCAGGTGTGAGCACAGACTCGGGAATCCCCGCCTACAGAGATAAACAGGGTAACTGGCAGCACACAGCTCCCGTACAACACCACGAGTTTATGAACAGCCATTATGCCCGTCAGCGTTATTGGGCACGGAGTTTACTCGGCTGGCCAATGATTCGCGATGCGCAACCCAGTCCAGCCCACTTAGCCCTATCCAAGCTAGAGCAACTAGGTCATATCCATTTGCTCATTACACAAAATGTCGACCGCTTACACCAAAAAGCGGGAAGCCATCAGGTTATCGACCTGCATGGGCGTTCCGACAAAGTAAAATGCATGCAATGTTCGCAGCGCTACAATCGAACCTATATCCATGAAATCAGTGCTCAGGCAAACCCTCAATTTGAGATATTTGAGGCAACAGCAAAACCTGATGGCGATGCCGACTTAGAAACCGATCAGTTTAAACACTTTAAAGTGCCTGACTGCGCTGAATGTGGAGGCATTTTAAAACCTGACGTTGTTTACTTTGGGGATAATGTAC
Source organism: Neptuniibacter sp. 2_MG-2023 (assembly GCF_030547495.1). Classification (NCBI taxonomy): domain Bacteria; kingdom Pseudomonadati; phylum Pseudomonadota; class Gammaproteobacteria; order Oceanospirillales; family Oceanospirillaceae; genus Neptuniibacter; species Neptuniibacter sp. 2_MG-2023. The sequence continues at coordinate 132,795 of NZ_JAUOQC010000005.1, forward strand.
CTAAAGAAACAGTCTTTAGCGCACTGGATGCACTGGAACAAGCCGATGCTTTGCTCACTATTGGAAGCTCACTGATGGTTTATTCTGGTTTCAGGTTCTGTAAAAAAGCCGCAGAAGGGAACAAACCTATTGCCGCACTTAACTTAGGCGTCACTCGCGCTGACTCCCTACTCAGCTTGAAAATTAGCGCACCCATTAGCGAAACACTCACCGCAACACTACCACTACTGTGAACACAGTCACCCGTCTATAGAATCTTTCTGCAATTAATACCCTTTTGCAGTAAAATAGAAAGATATATTTTAAGGGGTAGAATCATGGCTAATCGCGCCTGCGCACGACACATATTGGTAAAAACACGCGACCAAGCAGAAGCAATCAAAAAGCAGTTAAAGCGAGGGGCTGATTTTGGGAAATTGGCTAAAAAACACTCCTTTTGCCCTTCCGCCAAACGTTTTGGTGATCTAGGAGAGTTCCGACGCGGCCAGATGGTGAAACCTTTTGATGATGTTGTCTTTAAAAAGCCGCTTCATATTGTTCACGGCCCTGTAAAAACCCAGTTCGGCTGGCATCTAATCGAAACAATCTACCGTAAGTAATTACTCTTCCAATCGTACACAGTTACGACCATCTTGCTTAGCCTTATATAGCGCCATATCAGCGGCCAATACATGAGCATCTAAATCAAACAGACCTTGCTGCTCTGCCACGCCAATACTCAATGTCACCTCTTGCTGACACAACTGAAACACTAATTGATGCTCCTCGAGCTTAGCTCTGATACGTTCAGCAATTTGCGCTGCCTGTTCCAAACCCGTATCCGGCAATAAGAGGATAAACTCTTCACCGCCCCAACGGCCTAAACAATCGGTGGGTCTTTGGTTATCATCCAGTAAGTCAGCAATATGCTGCAATACCTGATCTCCCAATGAGTGCCCCCCTCTATCATTAATCGTTTTAAAATGATCCACATCGATCATCAGCAAAGAAAGCGGCTTACCACTACGTAGATGACCACTTTTAATCCGCTCATAACGTTCCGTAAAAGCTCGTCTATTTAACAGACCTGTTAATGGATCTTGCCAAGCAACGCTCTCCAGCTCCTGCTGATAATGGTTGATCGCTTTTAAGAGCAGTGCGAGAACAACACCCGTCACAACAAAACTGACAAATAAGGTAATAAACAGCGGTGGGAAAAGCGCCTCATCAACCTGCCCCTCTTCCGCTTCAACACAGAGAATTAGATCTAACTCTTCTATATGGCGAGTATTTAGAAGATAGGTCTTTCCATCTTTTACATAGGAAAAACGTCCTTCGGGCTGAGACAAAACCTGTTCCACAACAGATTTAACACCCACCTTTTGATAAAGACTTTGCGGCTCAGCCCCTGCACGCCCCTGTAACAAAAGATTACCCGTCGGCGTTACGAGATAAACGTTATTACCATAACGAGCACGATAGTCAGAAAAAATCTGAGTAATACTTGCTAGATTAAGTCCAAGCCCTGTCGCACCAAGAAAAGTACCATCAGAGGTACGAATCTTAAAATTGATAAATATAGTTAATTCATCCCCGTTCGCTAAATCAGGGTCTAGATTTAACTCACTATCGCCAGGTAGTTGGCGTAGATGAAAATACCAATCATCGCGCGAATCTTTCTCCGAAACCTGCTTAAGCACCCCCCCAGCATAGTAATAATTACGAGTTAAATCTGAGACCATAAAAGCAGTAAACGCACCATATTTCTGTTTAATCTCATTTAAATAACGGGTAACCGCCGCAGAGTCCCTCTCCCCACCTAAAATCCAATCTTCTAGAAACGTATCATTCCCCATAAACGAGGAAACCGTTCTTGGTTTAATTAAATCCCGCTGTACTTCAGCATAAATATTATCGCTTGTTAACGGCATCTCATGCTCAACTAGCGAATTTAAGGCCGCTTGCCGAGAAAGATAAAAACTGACGCTAGCCGTCAACATGAACCCGACAATAATAAGCAGACTGACAACCACAAGCATACGCTGTTTAAACTTCACGAACTTCCACCTAACCCTTTAAGCCCATTTCAGCTTTGTTAAAAAATACCAAGATAAACACCGTATTGATGTTCTGAATCTATAATATTTGATGGGTATCAATATAATAAAATCTCAAAAAAGGGTATTATTGATAACGGTTATCAATTACATTCACATTATCGAATATATTTCATATGCATATACGCACTCGCCACAATATCTTGCCTTTCTTGCTATTACTACTTGCTACATACAGTAATGCTAATGATACAGATGATACCCGACATACCCCAACTAAAGAACAGCTAGGGCAGCAGTTGTTTTTTGATACCAACCTATCCTTTAAGCGAACTCAATCCTGCGCCACTTGCCATTCCGCTAGTCATGCTTTTACTGACCCTCGCGACAATGGCGTTCAAGGTGCCTATTCACTAGGTGATGATGGTCATTCACTCGGTGATCGTAATGCCCCCACAGCCGCCTACGCAATGTTTAGCCCGGATTTCACATTCAATAAAGAAGGCAAATATATTGGAGGGCAGTTTCATGATGGCCGTGAAAGCAACTTGGCAGGCCAAGCGGGAGGACCACCTACGAATCCTATAGAGATGGGCATGCCCAACAAAAGAGTAATAGTTAAACGTTTGCAGGAAAATCCGTTTTATCTCTCTGCATTTAAATCACTTTATGGTGATAATATTTTCACCAATGCGGAAAACAGTTATGCAGCGATGGCCGACAGCATCGCCCATTTCGAACGTACTGAACTATTCGCACCATTTGATTCAAAATATGACCGCTACTTAAAAGGCGAATATAAGATGACAGAGCAGGAGGAATTAGGCCGCACGCTATTTTTCTCCCAACAATTCACCAACTGCAATCTATGCCATCAGCTGAATAAATCTCAGCGTCATCCACAAGAGACATTCACTAACTACGAATATCATAATATTGGCATTCCAACCAATATTGAGGGACGCAAGAAAAATGGTGTTCCTATTGATACAGCAGATACAGGCTTACTCAATCATCCACAGGTTGATGACCCTAAACAAGCGGGTAAATTTAAAGTCCCGACACTGCGTAATATCGCGGTAACAGCCCCTTATATGCACAACGGTGTTTTTCAAGATTTACGTACTGTTGTTCTGTTTTACGATAAATACAACAGCCGCAGTAGTAAACGCCAAATCAATCCCGAAACAGGACAGGTTTGGGCTACACCTGAAGTACCGCAAAACTTATCACTCAAAGAGTTAGAAACAGGGCCAGCACTTGATGATAAACGCGTAGATGCGCTAGTTGCATTTATGAAAACACTCACTGATAAACGTTATGAGCATCTGTTAAATAATAAAGAATAACTCCCCTAATCCTTGCACAACTTATCCATAGGCTGTTTTATTAATATTTTTCTAAAACAGCCAACAATTATCAGCTGCTGTTCAGCTTTCTTACCATAGAATACGAGTCATATTTTGCTCTGACTGTTGTAGAAAGCGATGCCAAAACTCATTAAAGATTTTCGTAACTATCAATTTGTTTATTATTGGTATGATAAAAGTGGGGGTAGAACTAGCCCCTATTTCCCTACGCTGAACCATGCAGAAGACTGGTTTGTGCAACAACAGCGCGTCAATTATTCAGGTCCTGAGCGCCGCAAACCTGCCTGTGATAAACATCACACGATACGAAGACGCGCTGCCGATACAACAATTAAAGTTGATTTAGATATATCTCGCGAGAAAATATCCGAGCTTAAACAACTCCTCATTGCCTAACATTCGGTCAGTTACCAGCCTCCTCTCCAATAATAAATAAAGATCTCTAGACTAAAAGCGCTACTAAAACACATCGTTGCGGCATAAAAAAAGCGGCATCCCGTTACCAGAATGCCGCTTGATTCTAACCTTTGTCTGAATTTATACGCTCAGAACTTTCTCACCACGGGCAATACCCGATACACCAGAACGTACAACTTCCATAATATTGGACGTCCCTAAGGCTTCGATAAAAGCATCCAGCTTACTGCTTGCTCCCACCAGCTGTACGGTAAAGGTATTTGGCGTCACATCGATAATAGTGCCACGGAAGATATCTGTCGTACGCTTAATCTCAGCGCGAACAGTACCATTGTTGGCTTTCATTTTAATCATCATAAGCTCGCGCTCAAGATGATCGCCTTCAGTCAGGTCAACAACCTTCACTATATCAATCAGCTTATTCAGCTGCTTAGTAATCTGCTCAACCACACGGTCATCGCCAATAGTAGTTACCGTCAAACGAGACAATGTCTCATCTTCTGTCGGTGCAACGGTTAGCGACTCAATATTGAAATTGCGCTGAGAGAACAATCCAACTACACGGGATAGTGCACCCGGTTCGTTTTCCATCAATACAGAAATAATATGACGCATGATTATGTTCTCTCCGTTTTGCTTAGCCACATGTCACGCATAGAACCACGCGGTACCTGCATAGGGTAAACGTGCTCAAACGGATCTACTGCGATATCCATGAATACCATACGATCTTTCATAGCGAATGCTTCACGCATAGCGCCTTCAAGATCCTCATAACGCTCAACCTTAATTCCTACGTGACCGTAAGATTCAACCAGTTTGACGAAATCAGGTAACGACTGCATATAAGACTGCGAGTGGCGGGACTCATAGTTCATATCCTGCCACTGACGTACCATGCCTAATGACTGGTTATTCAAGCAGATAACTTTAACTGGGATACCATATTGGCTAATGGTAGATAGTTCCTGGATATTCATCTGGATACTACCTTCACCCGTTACGCATACAACTTCCTCTTCAGGAAAGTTAAGTTTAACGCCCATTGCAGCAGGTAAACCAAAGCCCATAGTTCCCAAGCCACCGGAGTTAATCCAACGGTTAGGTTTGTTAAACTTATAATACTGAGCAGCAAACATTTGATGCTGACCTACATCAGAACAAACATAAGCATCACCATTAGTGACTTTGCTTAGCATCTCAATAACCTGCTGAGGCTTCATTTGCTTGGAGTCATCTGTTTTATAACGACCGCCATGACGACCACGCCACTCTTCAATCTGCTCCCACCATGTTTTCAGGCTTTCAGCAGATGGCGTACTTTTCGCCGCTTGCAGTTGCTCTAACATCTCTTTTAAGACCGCTTGCGCAGGCCCTACGATTGGCACATCAGCTTTAATCGTTTTAGAGATTGATGCAGGATCAATATCAATATGAACAATTTTTGCCGTTGGGCAAAACTTATCGGTACCGTTCGTTACTCGGTCATCAAAACGAGCTCCGACCGCTAAAATCATATCACTATGATGCATCGCCATATTCGCTTCATAGCTACCATGCATACCTAACATACCAATAAACTGAGGGTCAGTACCTGGGAAACCACCCAAGCCCATCAGCGTATTTGTAACAGGGCAACCTAACTCTTTAGCGAGTGCGATCAACTCTTTACTCGCATCACCCATAATGACACCACCGCCCGCATAAATAACGGGACGCTTGGCAGCCAACAGCATATCCACAGCCTTTTTAATCTGGCCGGAATGCCCTTTAGAGATAGGGTTGTAAGAGCGCATTTTGACACTCTTAGGGTATTCATACTCATAACGCTCTGTTGGGGTTGTCATATCTTTAGGGATATCGACAACAACGGGGCCTGGACGGCCACTCTCAGCGATATGGAACGCTTTCTTTATAATCTCTGGAATATCTTCCGGACGCTGAACACTGAAGCTGTGTTTCACGATAGGACGCGAGACACCGATCATATCGGTTTCTTGGAAAGCATCTTCACCGATCAGGTGTGACATAACCTGACCTGTAAGAACAACCATTGGGATTGAGTCCATGTAAGCCGTAGCAATACCTGTAACGGCATTGGTCGCCCCTGGACCTGAAGTTACAAGTGCCACACCCGCTTTACCGGTTGCACGTGCATACGCATCTGCCATATGAGTGGCAGCTTGCTCATGGCGGACCAAAATGTGTTCGACGTCATCCTGAGTAAAGATTGCATCGTAAATGTGCAGTAATGCACCGCCAGGATATCCGTAGATAAATTTAACGCCTTCATCACGAAGTGCGCGAACAACCATTTCTGCGCCTGAAAGTAATTCCACTTTATTCACCCTCTAACGACGTCAGTGTCTCGTTACTGACGAAATTAACAGTTTTTGTTTCTGTAACGTTGAACGTGCCTGTACCAGACAATATTTTTTGACTCTCTAGCGATCTCACTCTGAACCATTCCAGGGGTAGAGCTGAAGGTTCACGTTCGGGTGTGTGCCGGTGTTAGGGATCTCCCAACCGACAGACCTTTGAGAAACGGCTCACAGAAAGCTGTCTCCCTGAGTTTCGGGGTTACCTACACACTCAAGGCCTCAAAATTCGAGGCGGTAATTGTAGCCCATTCAGGTTGATTTTTTCAACCCAAAGGAGGGAAAACTGAGGCATTGCGCTTGTTTGTAGTAATCTACTACCCAGAACAGCCAGATCGCGTTATAGTTTTGCTATATAAAACTCAGAGGCGGAGCGCCAAAATCCAATTCGCTCCAACTATACGTGTACAGGAGATCCCTATGAGTATTGCTGAGATTAAAAACAAAGAACGCGTGATTAACGAACTGATGTCGTTCATACGAAAAGTACTTGTTGAACCTGAAATTTGCGAGACAGCACTAAAAATAGCTCGAGAGCATATAAATGATGATAATGCAGCGGTGGTTATCGCGGATGAGCTGTCATCAGTCACTAACATTAAAATACCGCTAGAACACAGCGAAGCCGATCGCCTTTTCCTTGAGGTGTTGATCGACGTAATAAAAGATGAAAAAGCACTATATTAAGAGAACAATCAATACCTATTAATTGATCTATAGGCTGCTTCTTGGCAGCCTTCACTATGCCAAAACACCCTCAGCATTAATCCGACTGTTTAGTCAAACTCGCAATATAATGCGTTAATACTTCTAGTTTTTCTGGATCATTATCAACGAACTGTATATCAACACTAATAAAATTCGTTTGTGTGCTTTTTTCGTTTGCCTGTAAACCTGAGATAAAACCATTCATCTGAGCAACACTATTACCATTCACCTGCTCAATATCAACCACTGACTGCTCAAGAAGCTGAGGTACTCCATCCTCCCGTTTGACCACGACTTGTACTGACTGCAAGGTTACCTCTTTAATAGCACAACGCAACACACCAGAAGCAACACGTAGCTGAGCTAAGCCTTTAGGTTTTTTCGCCGCCTTCGCCACGGCAGCGGTTTTTCCTGCCGCCAGCATTTGAGCTGCCTTTCGACGTGATTCTGCACTAGTAGTGAAACGCTTACCCACGTACTTCTTAATTTTCTCAACTAACTGCCTATCTTCGAAAGGCTTACCCATATAGTCGTTAACACCAGCTTGGATCGCTTTAAGCACATAATCTCGCTCCCCACGGCTGGTAATCATGATGAACGGTATATCGACATAGTTAGCTTGCTGACGAGCCCATTGCAGAAGATCCAAGCCAGACATACCCGGCATCTCCCAATCACAAAGAATAAGATCGTAATTTTCATTATTCATCTGCTTGCGCCCAGCTTCACCATCCTCAGCAGAATCAATCTGATACTCAGGGAAGTGCTCTTTTACAATCCGTGACACGTGATCACGAATAAATCGAGCATCATCAACAATCAGTACTTTAATTTGACTCATTCTTCCCCTCTACAACATCCACCCATTAACTAAAATTGGGCCACTCATCAGAAACAATAACGATCTTTTAGCCTATCAGGTATAACAAACACATTGTTTTCCGTCCAGTTAGGCTGCTTAAAAACAGAGAATCAACGATTTATGGCTGGAACCAGTAGTTGAGGGAACTGATATTTAAGCGCAAGGATAATCTGCTGTAGTTGACCTCGCGAACGAAAAACCAAAACCGTATCTTTGTCATCAAAATATGGCCCAAGCAGACCTGGCAAGCCTGAACCCACTTTATAAATGCTCTTATTGGTCAACCCAGTACATTCAAAAAAACCGGGGGATTCATTAAATAACCACCGCCCATGTGTAAACACAGGTAAACCTTTCGCTTGGGTCGATAAACAAAGCTTAGTCTGTTTCAGCACTAATGCATAAACGGTTCCGAGAGGGCTATGCTCAATAACAAACCCATTAGCAATAGGTGAACGACCCACACTCGTGGTTATATAGCCCCATTCACCCCCTGCCTTACTTGTAAATGCATAAACCGTTTTCTGTGGGTCATTAGCACTAATTTCATCACTATAGCGGTAGTAATTAACCAGTAGCTGGGGGTTACTCAAGTGATAGAAAGGTTCTTGATTCAAATTAGATAAGAGAGGCGATAGATAATCAGCATAAGGTGAAAATGCATATTGTGTGGGTAAACCGATCTCAATGGGCGTGACGGTTGTAACCTTTGAAATGGGCGGAGCCTGCTCTTGCGGCTTTTGTGTTGCACATCCAGCCAGTAATAAAAAAACTATAAACCATAACCGCATCAAAACCCTACCTTATCTAAAAGTAATAACAGACACTTAGCATAACGGATCGCCGCCAATAAAAAAGCCTGCGAAGATCAATTCACAGGCTTACGGCGTTACCCTTAGAGGTTCATACTATCGAAAGATAAACTCCCCTTGTTCCACATCTACAGCGATCTCTGTACCCGGTAGATACTTGCCCGCTAATATCTCCTGTGCCAACGGGTTTTCTATCCACTGCTGAATGGCTCGTTTTAACGGCCTTGCCCCATAGATAGGTTCAAAGCCTACATCCACCAGCTTATCCATCGCTGTGCTAGTTAACGTTAGTTTCAACTCGCGTTCAGCCAAACGATCTTGCAAATGCTGTAGCTGAATAGTAGCGATACCGGCCACCTGACTTTTCTTCAAACTGTGGAACACAACGACTTCGTCAATACGGTTAATCACTTCTGGGCGGAAGTGCATACCCACAGACTCCATTACCGCGTTATGCATGAGCTGATAATCATCGTCATCACTGAAGTTCTGAATAAGATCAGACCCTAAATTAGAGGTCATCACTACAATCGTATTGCGGAAATCAACTGTCCGCCCTTGACCATCAGTTAAGCGCCCATCTTCCAATACCTGCAACAGAATATTAAAAACATCTGGATGCGCTTTTTCGACCTCGTCCAACAGTAAAACAGAGTAAGGTTTACGTCGCACCGCTTCAGTCAGATACCCCCCTTCTTCGTAACCGACATAGCCTGGAGGCGCACCGATTAAACGTGCAACGGAGTGTTTCTCCATAAACTCAGACATATCGATACGCACCATCGCATCTTTTGTATCAAACAAAAAACTTGCAAGGGCTTTACATAGCTCGGTCTTACCCACCCCTGTAGGGCCAAGGAAAAGAAATGAACCATTAGGCCGATTAGGATCAGATAAACCCGCTCGTGAACGGCGTACCGCATTAGAGACAGCAATCACGGCTTCGTCCTGCCCGATAACTTGCTTATGCAGCTCTGATTCCATACGTAATAGTTTTTCTCGCTCACCTTCCAGCATGCGATTGACCGGAATCCCTGTCCAACGGGAAACCACCTCAGCGACCTCTTCCTCCGTCACTTTATTACGCAGTAATTTAGTTCCCTGCTGCCCCTGCTCTTCTGCTTGGGCTGCAGCGGCAAGCTCCTTCTCAAGCTCCGGAATAAGACCATACTGTAGCTCGGACATCTTCTGAAGATCACCCGCACGGGTATACTTCTCAAGTTCGATTCGCGCTAAATCCAACTCCTCTTTAACTTTTTGAGAACCTTGGAGCGCTAGCTTTTCTGCTTTCCAGACTTCGTCCAGATCAGTGAACTCTTTTTCGATGTTCCCTATAGTCTCTTCTAGCTCTTTCAATCGCTGTTTAGCAGCAGCATCTTTCTCTTTTTTAAGCGCCTCGCGTTCCATTTTCAACTGAATTAAACGGCGCTCTAAGCGATCCATATCTTCTGGTTTAGAATCCATCTCCATACGAATACGAGAAGCGGCTTCGTCGATTAGATCTATCGCTTTGTCGGGAAGTTGACGATCTGTGATATATCGCTGGGACAATTTAGCCGCAGCAATAATTGCAGAGTCGGTAATATCAACCGCATGATGAATCTCATACCGCTCTTTTAAACCACGCAAAATAGCAATCGTGGATTCTTCATCTGGCTCATCGACAATTACTTTCTGGAAACGACGTTCAAGAGCTGCATCTTTTTCAACATATTGGCGATATTCATCCAAGGTAGTGGCACCAACACAATGCAACTCACCTCGAGCTAATGCAGGCTTCAACATATTACCCGCATCCATTGCGCCTTCACCTTTGCCTGCGCCCACCATGGTATGTAGCTCATCGATAAACAGAATAACCTGCCCTTCCTGTTTAGATAGCTCATTCAATACAGCTTTTAGACGCTCTTCAAATTCACCTCGGAATTTCGCACCAGCAATTAGCGATCCCATATCAAGCGAGAGCACTTTTTTACGCTTAAGCCCTTCAGGAACTTCACCATTAACAATACGCTGTGCAAGCCCTTCTACAATGGCAGTTTTACCGACGCCCGGCTCCCCTATAAGTACAGGGTTGTTTTTAGTACGGCGTTGTAGAACTTGAATAGTTCGACGAATCTCATCATCACGTCCTATTACAGGGTCGAGCTTGCCTGATTCCGCACGTTCAGTAAGATCAATACAATACTTATCTAAAGCTTGACGATTACTTTCTGCATTAGGATCTTGCACTGACTCCCCTCCACGAATTTGATTGATAACAGCTTCTAGTCTGTCTTTGCTGACACCTGATTCGCGCAGCGCTTTACCTGCATCAGATTTATCATCTAGCAGGGCTAAAAGAATCAGTTCACTGGCAATATATTGATCACCCCGTTGCTGGGCGATCTTATCTGTCTTGTTAAAGACCCGTGCAACATCTTGAGAGAAACGAATCTCACCATCAGGGTTTTGCACACTCGGCAAACGGTCGATGTACTGTGCAGTTTGGTTTTTCAAACGCTGCATATCTGCACCCGCCTGAGCTAATAACTGCACAGCACTACCCTGCTGCTGATCTAGTAATGCTTGTAAAAGATGGACAGGCTCAATGTAATTATGATCTCGGCCTACAGCTAAAGATTGAGCGTCTGCCAGAGCTTCTTGCAATTGGGACGTAAATTTATCTGGACGCATATGCCCTCCGCTGATTAATCCAATTCACCCCGATCTTAGTTGTATTTTAAGAACAGGGAGGATTGAATGATTTATCGTATACCAGAGATATGAGGGTGAATCGGGTCGGCTTCAAGAGGCAAGTAAACAAAAATTAGATATTTCTTATATTAAGATGACTTGAGGCCATTTTACACATCAAGAAATCGTTTTTTATTCTGATCAATAAACTGACGGATCTGTAACGTATTAGTATCATGCTCACTTAAAAAGATAAGTAACGTATTAGGATCTAGCTGAAAGCCGCTAAATAAGCAGTCTCCAATTTCTAAGTGGGCTTCATCGTGACTTTTAGCGCTTTTTTCAACAGAGCGAAAGATATATGCCAATGCCTGTTTAGCAACAGAGAGCTGTTTTTTAGCTTCAGGAGGGAAGCTAGATGCCTGCACATCCCCACTCTGTAATACACAACCGTAGAGTATTAACCCTTTATCCTGCATTTCATGCCAAATAGTCATTGTCGATACTCCATTGCAACAAATCACCTGCCTGCTGCTTCAATACAGGTAGCGATATATCCTTATCTGATTTTAAACATAAAGACTGATTTTTATCATTAAAGACCGATAAGGTATCGACCTTAGGGCCAGCAATAACAACATTATTAACCGCACCTAAAAAACTCGCCTTTTCTGATATAGCATCAGTTAAACGATTAATATTGAGCAACAATGATTTAATAGAGGCATCATCAATATTAGAACACAGTACATCTTGCCCTTCTCCAATATGCATAGCGCCTAAAACCCCCCTCTTATTCATCGCGGCATCTAAAAGGGTTTCTTCATATAAAGGCTTATAAAAATCAAGGGAGAAACCATTAGTATCCAGTAATCGATCCCGAACCTGGTCCCAATCTATATCTCTTTCTACCGCTGAAATTAGCTCTTCAATAACACCTAAAATTGCTCGTGGGTCTCTAGCATCGACAAACATAACCGTACTCATAACCCCGAGATCTTTTAACTCGCTTAAATAACGATTGTAATCTGGGTTAGGTTCCACATCTGAATGAGTAACAGCAATAATCAGCCTACGTTTACGCAGGTAATCACCAAACGCTTTCGCATAAAAACGTATATCTCGAAAAGGGTCTTTGCGCGTATTGTCTACTAAAAGGACCATACCAATAGCGTCGTGGGCAAATTCACTGGTTAGCATATCCCACATAAAACGAAATCTTTCTTGACCAGGTGTGCCATATAGATGAACACGTGTTTCAGCATTTAAGTCTAAAACCCCGTAATCCATAACTATCGTGGTATTTTTCTTACGCCTAACAGTTACATCACTGGCCTGAGCATCCGTATCAAGTGTTTCAATATCACTGACTGAACGAATCGCTGTTGTTTTTCCTGAGCAAACTGACCCTGTGAATAGGATCTTATAATCCTTCATTCATGCATTCCTTATTTCAGAGGAACATTAGTAGTGCCAGTGTAGCAATACTCAGCTGAACGAAAACTAAAACACCTCAAAAAACATTCAGATTTCCATCTGATAAGATGATATTTATCGCATGCTTAACACTGGATTGATATGACGAATAAGTCGAACACCTTAGACAGGACGTAATAGATAGAGACTTTTAGCCCCTATCTAGGCGAGCATGCGCTCAACTTCAGCTTTTGCAATAAGATGCTGAACCTGCTGAATATGAGCTCTTACATTGGAAATATTAGTTTCTTTCTCTGATAAACAAACGAGTACTCTATTTGCTTTTAACAGAAAGCCACTTAAACGTTTATCACCTATTTCTAGGTGAGCCTCGTTATGTTTGCTTTTATGCTTACCAACATTTAAAAATATATAGCTAAACGTCTGCCTTGCAACCGTCTCATAATGTCGATTTGCTTTGGTAAAAGAAGATGTGGTCACCTCTTTCCCTTCAAGAAAACAACTACTTTCAACAACATTAGGTTTATCTATTGTTCCAAGTAATTCATTCATCGCCGACTCCACTGCAAAAGATCCACAGCTTGCTGTTTAACTACATTGATACTTAAATCTTTATGGGAACACAATCCAAGTGCCTGCTCCTCTTCAACAAACACCGAGAGGGTTTCTTGTTGCGGGCCATATAAAACCAAATCATCTATATGCCCTAAAAAAGAAGCCTTAGCTTCTAATGCAGTCACTAAATTAATCATTGAACGTAGTAATTCTTTATTTTGTTTACTACTAACATTAGAGCTCAAAACTTTGCGATCAGCCCCAAGGTGAATTGCGCCTGTAATACCTCGTGTATTCATCGCAGCTTCAAGTAATGTGACCTCTTCATCAACCTCAATAGCCGAGGAATCGCCCTCTCCATTCGCCTGAGGCATTGTGCTATTGACGGCTAGTCGCTGCTCTAGTTCAGACCAAGCAATATCTTTTTCTCGATGCCCAACCAACTCTTTTACTATTTTAAGTACCGAGGATGGGTCTCGTGCATCAATAAAAATAACGGTTGTAAACAAGCCCATAGCCTTGAGCTCTTGCATATAATAATCATGATCGGGCTCCGCTTTCTCATCGGAATGGGTGACGGCAATAATCAAACGGCGACGAACTATAAAGTCTCGGAACTCTTCCACATAAAAACGGATATCTTTAAAAGGATCATTACGCGTATTATCTACCAACAAAACAAGCCCCTCAGCGTCATGCACTAAGTCACTCATCATGACTTCCCACATAAACTTGAAACGCTCTTGTCCCGGCGTCCCATAGAGATGTAAGCGGGCGCTATCTGATAGATCAAGAACGCCATAATCCATGGCGATTGTGGTTTTTTTCTTACGGCGAATAGCAGAATCACTTACGCGGGCATCAGTATCAACCGTCTCAATATCACTCAATGAGCGAATAGCTGTGGTTTTACCTGAACACACTGAGCCTGTGAATAAAACTTTATAATCAGTCATTATTAATCCCTTATAGCTTCAAAATAACCAACACGAAGCAATAGACACTGTCACACAGAACAGATTAACTATACCTGAGCCATATCAGTGATAGCCACTTTCACAGCAATTTAGGCGGGAAGTACGTAAGAAGTAAGCTAATTCTTAGCCTAAATAAGAAAATTTGTACGTTAATCACTTAAGGTTTTAACAGATATCAGCCTAAATAAAAAATAATTATCCGATATTACTAATATAGTAAAAAGCCATAGACTCTTCCCGCAAAACGTGAAGAAGCCCTATTCTCATATCTCGTATTCATTTAAATAAAACACACTTATTCAATTATAAAGTCGAAATAGGTATCTGTATAAAGCTCACCCTGTAAGGTAAAGTGCCACCATTCATGATGATAAGGAACAAAACCATGTTGCATCATTAACCCTTGTAACAACATGCGATTAGCTCGAGCTTGACAAGAAATCGTCTGACTATCTATCCATGATTCAGCCCCAAAGAAATCAAACTCAGTTCCCATTTCCAGCTCTTCTCCGCTAGACAGGTCAATTAATGTCAAATCAACAGTACTGCCGCGGCTATGGCTAGAGTGACGAACTAAATACCCCTTACTGAATAGCTCACTTCTATCTAAATCAGGAAAGAAACGCGCTTGAGTCACACACTCGTTTTCCTCCTCACACCAATCAATAAAATGGTTAACAGCTCGCTGAGGACGGTAAGCATCGAATATTTTAAGACCTAGCCCAAAATGAGCGAGTTCATTCTGAACGCGGAGTAACGCCTGAGCCGCTGGGTTTGTTATCAAACCGACATTTCGTTCATAACCATTGATAGGAACGCCTACAAAGTTATCCCCAGTAAAATATTTGAGATCTATTAATAGGTTCGGAATTACTGTGAGCAGGTCCACAAACGATGCAGGCTTTATAGTTACCTCAGGCAAACTTGTCTCCTAATAAAGATTCATAAGATAAAGTTAGAAAACTTGAATTATTCAATCCAAATCAAACTGGCTAATCGTCCTGTTTCACCATCTCGACGATAGGAATAAAAACGTTCTGCATCTGAATAAGTGCAAAGAGAAGAGCTAGTGATATTAACAACACCTGCTTTTTTTAATCGCTGTGAAGCTAAAGAATAAATATCTGCTAAATACTTGTTATGGGTATCATCAATTTTAGAAAACGCAGATTGAGCTTCTAAACTAGAATCACAGAACTGCTCGTACACCTCAGAACCTACCTCAAAAGCCTTAGGGCCAATAGCGGGCCCAAACCAAACATGCAGATCGGATGGATCTGGGAAAACTTTTAACGTATTTTCCAATACCCCATTTAGCAAACCTCTCCAACCTGCATGGGCAACAGCTACTTTACTGCCTGCTGAATTGGTAAAAAAAACCGGCAAACAATCCGCAGTCATAACAATACAAGCTAAGCCTAGCTCATCCGTCCAACAACCATCAGCTTTACGTCGCACCCCATCCCCACACGCTTGAATCAAATCGGTACCATGTACTTGTGATAACCACTGCGGGGGGATCGTTAAGTTCAGTTCAGTTATCAGTTTTTGACGATTGTCCTGTACATCAACAATCCGATCAGACACATGATCACCAAGATTCAATCCTTGATAGACGCCCTGACTAACACCACCTAAACGTGTTGTAGTTAGCGCATGAACCTTGGAGGGAGCTTGCCACTTAGCCGGTATAAATTTCACGTCCTATCAAATCTCATCATTCGATGCTTCTGCGTCAACGGTAAGCACATCCAGCAAATGTTTAAAGTCATCAGGAAGGTCAACCTCCCAAGAAACCAACTCGCCACTATGTGGATGCCAAAGCTCCAGTTTTTTAGCATGTAAAGCTTGGCGTTTAAAATTCCGCAAGGTTTGCAGCATATCCTCACTACAACCTTTTGGGAGTCGAAAGCGACCACCATAAAGCTGATCACCCACAAGCGGGTAATTAATATGCGCCATATGCACACGGATCTGATGGGTACGCCCCGTTTCAAGCTTTAAACGAATATGTGTATGGGCACGTAACTTTTTCAATACGCGATAGTGAGTAACCGCTTCTTTACCTACACCGACCACCGCCATCTTCTGACGATGCTTAGAGTGACGTCCCATGGGCTCATCGACCATACCACCACCGGTCATTACACCATTAACAACTGCTTCGTATTCACGCCCCATAGAGCGCTCTTGTAACTGCGTAACTAACTCTGTTTGTGCCACGATTGTTTTAGCAACCACCATCAATCCTGTTGTATCCATATCAAGTCGATGAACAATACCTGCTCTAGGGACTTGAGCTATCTCTGGACAATGGTAGAGCAATGCATTTAATAACGTACCATCTCGATGTCCAACGGCAGGGTGAACCACTAAACCTGCTGGCTTATTGACGATCAGAATATGCTCATCTTCATAAACAATATCAAGAGGTATATTTTGCGGTTTATGATCTTCGATCATCTCAAGTTCAGCATCAATAGCGACAATTTCACCACCAAATAACTTATCGCGTGGGCGTTTCACGACCCCATCAACAGTTAGCGAGCCGTCTTTAATCCAGCCTTGTAGGCGAGAACGAGAGTAATCTGGAAATAGCTGGGCTACAGCTTGATCAAGTCGCTTACCAACGAGATCATTTCCCACTTGTGCTTGGAGTTGTATTTGATCAGACATCAGAACCTAGCAGAACTTTCTTAATTGTTAGGCCTGAGTGTGTTAACAGGCCCAACCAGTTGTGGTTAAATAGGCCGTTGAATTGCTTATAGCCTCTTTGTGCCCAGTATAACCGTTCGGGCCCGAGACTACACTGGGATTAATAAAAGATGCGAATGACCAAATTACTTATTATTGCTTTGTTCTGTTTTATGACAACGGCATGCTCATGGTTTGAAGATATCCAAGAGATACCGGATATCCCCGAACAACAGCTTTATAAAGAAGCTATGTCTGCGATGGATCAACAGAACTACGATCTAGCAATTGAGAAACTGCAACTGCTGGAAGCTCGCTATCCCTTCGGACGGTTTTCAGAACAAGCTCAGCTAGAATTGATCTACGCTTACCATAACAGCTACGAACCTGAAGCTGCACGCGCTGCCGCGGATCGATTTATTCGATTACATCCAAACCATGAAAATATTGATTACGCTTACTACCTCAAAGGCCTAACCTCCTTTGAACAAGATATCTCATGGATCACACAATATTTACCTATCGATGAGACACAACGAGACCCAGGCGCTGCGCTTGATTCTTTTGAAAGCTTCTCAACGCTGGTTAACCGCTACCCTGATAGCCAATATGCTCCTGACTCACAGAAACGTATGGTCTATCTAAAAAACCGTTTAGCCGCCTATGAAGTTCATGTTGCTCGCTACTATATACAACGTGAAGCCTTTGTCGCTGCCGCCAATCGTGGCCGTTACGTCATTGAGAATATGCAAGAAACACCTGCAGTTCCTGATGCTCTTGCCGTCATGATAGAAGCCTATACTCATTTAGGGCAGCAAGACTTAGCAGCAGATACCCAATCGGTCTTAGCTAAAAACTTCCCAGAATATCAATACACTCCTGTCTACAAAGGAGAAAAAACCTTATTTGATGCCGCAACCTTCGACCTTTTCAGTGACGCTAAAGAAGCCCCTGTAGCTACACCTATTAGAATGAGCCAAGAGGCACCAAAGCCTGAACGTGGTATTTTTAGCACTATCACATTTGGCGTCTTCGATGATGATGACGAAAGTAACTAATCCATCACAAAGGCACCTTAGGGTGCCTTTTTTAATGGCTAAATGCTAAAACATAATTTACCTACGACACCCAATTCAAGTAGCATAATCATATTGAAAGCGTTCAACTAAGCAGAGAGACTTACAATGCAGGCCGAAACCATTATTCAAGAGATGAAAGTTTTAGCGGAAGTTGACCCTACAACAGAAATCACGCGTAGAACTGCATTTATAAAAAATACGCTAAAAAGATCTAAGCTCAAAAGCCTAGTATTAGGCATCAGTGGTGGTGTGGATTCATCCACCTGTGGCCGACTTGCCCAACTTGCAGTAGATGAACTCAACGCAGAAAGTAACAGCAATGAATATAGTTTTATTGCTATGCGCTTACCATTTGGCAGTCAACATGACGAAGATGATGCTCAGATGGCTCTCGACTTTATTCAGCCCACACAGCGCATTACTGTCAACGTAAAACCTGCCGTTGAAGGCATTCATAGCGAAGTATGCACGTCCCTTAATGCTCTCGGTTTAAATAGAGCCTCAGAAGCTGCAGTAGATTTTGCGAAAGGCAATGTAAAAGCCCGAGCACGTATGGTTGCCCAGTATGAAGTAGCCGGCATAGTAGGTGCCTTAGTACTTGGTACAGATCATTCGGCCGAGAATCTAACTGGCTTTTATACAAAATGGGGTGATGGTGCCTGCGATTTAGCTCCGCTCTTTGGACTGAGCAAACGTCAAGTCCGTTTATTGGCAAAAACACTCGGCGCACCAATGGAATTGGTAGACAAAACACCAACAGCCGACCTAGAGTGCTTAACGCCACAAAAAGCAGATGAACACGCGCTCGGCCTTAGCTATGATGAAATAGACGATTTTCTAGAAGGCAAGCCCGTTTCTAAGGAGATCGAGCAACGTATTATCGATATCTATATAAAAACTGAACACAAACGCGCACCCATTCCAACCATCTACGATTAGGCCGACAACAGGGTAAGCTCTCTTTAACAAGAGCTCACCCGTGAACAGAATGGTACTGGATCTCTATCGGAGGTGAACCTTCTTCCAAAGCCTTATCTTAGAATTTATCGATCCACTCGATAAGGGTTGGCGGGGATGATCGTCTCCTGCCCCAATAAAATATCCACAAGCAAACGTGTAGATGCTGGCGCCAACACTAAACCATTTCTATATTGGCCGGCATTTAGATACAGGTTTTCAAATTCAGGAACTAAACCTATATAAGGTATTCCTTCTGGCGATCCCGGACGCAGGCCTGACCAATGGTGTTCCACTTTATAATTTTCTAACTCAGGAATAATACCTAAAGCTGTTTCATAAAGTGAGCTAGCCGCCTCTTCGGTGGTCTGCTTATTAAATCCAAAATGCTCAAGCGTACTACCCACCAATACTCGCCCATCATTCCTCGGAATAACATAACGCCCTCCTTTAAGAACGACGCGATTAACTAAGCCAGGAACCGCTTTAAACAACATCATCTGCCCATGAACAGGTTCAATGGGAAGACTTTTCCCTACCAGCTGGAGCAGATCAGCACTCCAAGCTCCCCCAGCTATAATTACATTATCGCCACGAACTTCTCCCTGATTTGTTTTAATACCTAAAACTCGATTTCCAGCGGTTAAGAAGCTTTCCACCTCATGATGTTCAAGCACAGTTACTTTAGGGTTTTTTACCAAACTTTCTCGTAGCGAACGACCTAATCGAGGATTTCGAATACTACAAACTTCAGGCATCCATAAGGCATTATCAACGTCTTTAGCTACATGGGGCTCTTTTTGATAAACAAAAGAGGCATCCACTTCCCGAAGTGGGCGATGGAACTTTTTCGCCCAAACAAGGGCCTCTTCATGATCTTCAACATCAACCATAAACATCCCTTTCTGGCGAAGCTCAGGGTCACAACCAGTTTCTTCAAGTAGATCTTGAGATAGATGTATATAACTACTTTGCGACCATGTAGCGAGCTGAGTAACAGCATCGGGATATCGCCAAGGGTACAGCGGAGAAACAATTCCTCCTCCCGCCCAAGAAGCTTCTTTTGCACAGGCTTTACGATCTACGATGGTTATTTCCGCACCTGACTGCGCCAACTCACGCGCCAACATCATGCCGATCACACCACCACCGATAATTAGAAAGTCAGACATATATAATTCCAACACATTAGAAATGGGCTATATTGTGCCGGTAAGCCAGCGTAGATACCATGAACAAGATCATTTTATTATAAAGTTTTATTACGTAAACGACCTGTCATTGAAAGAACTAACTCCGCCGAAAGCTCGCCTGTATCATCAACTATACTGAAAGTTCCATTATATCCTGGACTACTTCCATCAGATTGAAAAACAACCTTTTCTCCATTATTCCATGAAACTTCATTATGAGCTGAAAACGGAATAACTTTAAGAACACTGTCAGTTAAAGGGTTCCATGTCCCGTCGGTATCCTCATCAATATATACAAGCATTCCTGCCGGCCATATCAGTGAACCACTTCCGCTGTCACCCGTACAATTACTGTCCCCATCCCAACGACAAACAATGACCTCTTTGCGTGCGGTCAGAGCCACCATCCGTGCAAAAGAAAGGCCTCCTCGAATAGAAGACACATCTGCATCAACCTGTACTCTTGATAGTACTGCAGAGAAGCTAGGCACACCCACAAACAAGACGATTGAGAGCAAGGCTAACGCCAATAACAACTCAATAAGAGAAAAACCTTTTGAAAAACCAATAGGTAACGGCCAGCACCGACCGGAAGAGTATCCCTTTTCCATATATCCCCCCGCAATCCATTGCAGGTTGGTAAATTAAATTATTAGATCTTCCTACCAACAGTCAGATTCAGCTGCAGTTTTTTGTCCTATATGATTAATAGAAATATCACCACAACGATCACCCGCCATACCGTTCTTAGGTCGAGCTCTAATAGTATAAGTAGTAGCTGTTTGTACAGTCAGAGCGAGATCATAGAACTTATCATCACCATCCTTCGGTGCCTCATTATAAGGAAGCACAGCGCCAGCATAAGAACCATTCTCCGTAAAATCTCGTTCCATATGCTGAGCCAACGACAATAGATTCGCTTGCGCGTCAATCCTACGCCCTTCTGCAACACTTTCCTGATAGCTAGGGTAAGCTATCGATGCCAAAATACCGATAATCGCTACAACAATCATTAATTCTAATAAAGAAAAGCCCTGCTCACGTTTCCTTTGCATCACCTTACCTCTCTCCATCCTTTTCGCCCTTGGCTAAATGCCCCATTAAATTCAGGACAGGTAATACCAGTACTACTACTATTACTGAGACAAGCCCTTATAGTTGTCGAAGAACTATCGTCTTCTGGGATTTCATTCACAAAAGACCCATCCCCTAGGTTAGCAAACCCTCCACCTTGGAGCATTAAGCCAGAACCGATTTGATCCTCAACAATTGGGTTCCCATCTTCATCCGTAGTAGGCACAGCGACTAAATCGGAGGCAGTAAAGTTTCCATCCTCATCATAATCAAATGTAGTGCTATTTAATGCTCCACCTGTTTCATAATCTAGCGCCATAATCCAGCTACTACCTCCAGCCAAACAAGGGTCAGATGAAGGTATTTTGGTTGCGACAATCATTTGACCTATTCTTAACACCGGTCGAGTATCAACCAATTCACCTATTCCACCGGGGCCTCCCTGTACTGCACTCCATGCCAGATCTAAGTACCACCCTTTATCGGACAACTGCAACTCATTATCAGTTGTCACTCTAGCGCCATTAGCTCCAATATAACCTTCAAACAGTACTTCTTGCTGTAAAAGCTGGGTTCGGTCACTGATAACTGCACCCGTATCTAATACCCCATATAAAGATTGTACTTGAGGTGTGGCATTTATCTGGTTGTCGCCGCTCAGATAATAACTACCCGTACCAAACAGCACCATATGACGACCTTGACTATCAAACGCAGTGTTGACCGGCCCTGTGATCGGCTGACGTATTCCCGATGCATCTTTAGCAACAAAAAATGGGACAGGAGTTACGCCACTAAGCAAAGAAGCCGGTGGCGACCAGCTGGCAGGTAATGAGCTAGTAATATCGAAACGCCAAACATTACCCAAAGTATCTCCTACGATAATTCGGTCAGCTATTTTATCTCTATTTAAATCAACAATGGCTGGCTGACCCAGTCCGCCAGTAGTCGGAACAACAATATCTCTAATGATAGAACCATCAGCAATATTTAAAACCCAGATATGCCCTTCTGATACTCCATGAGAAAAGCCACTTGTGACTATTACGCCGAACTTCCCATTATGCAAAGGCGTTATATAAGGTTGCTGAATCAACACCCCCATATCTTCATGAGAAAACTCCCATAAAACTTCATCTTTAGTCATGTTTTCGGGATCACTAACATCTAATAGAGATACCCCAGCGCCACCAGCTCCAGGCGTAACAGCAACCACAGATTTCCAACCAGAACTAATTCCCGTTGGCACATCCACAGGATCAAACCATGCATCAAACACTCGAGGAATACCGTCAACATAATAACGATGGCTGTACTCTGGATAGACTAACTCATACAAATTACTAAATACGCCTGATGGCACATAAGCAAAGAGTTCTTTCCCGCCATCAGCTCCTAAGGATGCGTCGAATACATGAAGCATCCCATCATTCGCACCCACCAAAATAATAGGTGGTTTCGCAATATAAGTAGCTGATTGTCGATAACTGAGGTAATCACTGCCTACAGACGCAGGAAAAGGCGTTCCTAACGCGCTATAGCCATAGTTATTTTTATTAACGTACTGAGGTGATGAATTTACGATATCCCCCAAACGACTACTACGCTGACGAAAAGGATTTGATGTATTAATATTTGTTTGTTCTAGTGTACGGCTTCCTCGCAAATAATCTAATCGTTGTTGAGCAACAGCTTCTGTAGTTAAAGGACCGCTCGCTGGCGTCACCTGCAGCATTTCTTTCTGCTCAGCAGATAAACTGGCCCATTTAAATTCTACCCCTCCAGAATTTAAAGTAACGCCGGTTAAAGCGTCTTTAGCTGCATAAGTACTGGTAAATATTTTCCGATTGCTTAGATCAGCTTCAGGAATAGCATCCATTATGGCTGCTGCACTCCACGTATCAGCAGTATCCAATACGCCTGTAGAACTGATACCTCGGGCAACTAAGTCACCTGACCATAAAGTAGTATCCATAAGCGCATTGAATAATGCCGAGTCAGTACCTAAACGTGACGTATTCGCTGTCAACGCAGAAGCGGCACCACGGACAGATGCAGAAATTGAAGCAAAGGCTTCTGTTAACCCATCCACCATTTTCTGAGCATCACCTGCAGTGTAATAAGTATCCGCTCTTTTATAATCGCTGCCCGAATTAGGATCCAAAACATCTGTATTTGTATGCCACCACCATTCAGGTAACGGATCAGTTCTTGAGTAAGGATTACCTAGACTCTGCTCATCGCACTCGGTTCCTACAGGGGTATAGCTTGCTATAGAACAACTAGGGTGTTTGCGTACTTCAAACCCCCCGTATTTAGCAGTTAACCAAAATTGGTTATCTCTTTTGTCTTGAAGAACCTGCCCTTCCAGCACATCTACCCAGTAGGTCTGAACGGTTTGGGTACCGGCAAAATCATCTCGAATATCTGAAGTATTGGCATCGTAGGCAAGACCTGCCATAAATGCCGAGTTACTACGCCCGGAATAACTACCTGCCGCCGTATCAATACTAATACCTTCCAAATCAGCTATAAGATCTGTGGCAGTTCGTACATTAACTGTAGTGTCACTGCTAACTTCTGCGGGTTTTGTTGGCTCATTCGTGCTTGAAGTATTACCAGGCAAGTTTTTGTCCCTATGAGTGTTCACATCACCAATTCCCAATACCACGTTTTTCTGACAAGCGTATTGAATTGGGTCATCCCAACTTCTAACTACCGGAAAATTATCTACCCACTGCGAGATTGTTCCAGTGCTAGGTGAAGAGTTATGAGCAGGGGATTTAGAATAATATGCCGCAACATTTGATTGATTTTTATAATAACGCAACGCGGTGTAATACAGCTCACTAACAGGGTCGATACTTTTAAAAGAATTAGAATTAAGCTGACCAAACTTATTAATATAATTGATCACACCGCTATCATTAATGGTCACCCCATAATAACCAGCGGCATCGCTCGCATCACTCGCATCAGGATTTTGAATTAAAATACCGGTACTTTCATCCCACTCTTTATTTGGATTCGCTATTAACCCAGAACTAGGATCTAATTGCTCAGGCCCAACAAACTTTTGCTTAGCCCTCAATACACCGCCGTCTCGCAGGCCGTTATCATCATTTAAATAGCCAAATACACTATAACGTACATTATCGGAATAGCGTTGAATTAGCCCTTCAGGCTTCCAGTTCGAACCATACAGCCGACAGTTATCTTCAACACCTACGGCAGGATCGCATACTTTAACGCGTACGCTAGTTTCAAAACGATCACCAGATATAGCATGGTAAGCAATACCACCGCCTCCATCACTCTCAACAATACTCAGATCATCAATATAATAATCTGACCCACCATGAACAAATAAATAGTTAAAATCTGAATGAGATGAAGATGAACTGCTGGTGACGCTTCCTAACTCTGTACCGCCTTCATTATAAACGGTTAATTTAAACTTATTCCCGGATACAGATTCAAAAACAAAACTATACCAACTCCCTGTTGGTCGACTAATCGAAACACTACTCCCTAGCGTATTAGAACTAACAGATGAACCACTTTTAGTACGCTTTTCTACCTTGATAGAACTACCGGAAACCGAAAAACCATAACCATTCCCATCACTATCAGACAAAGCTAATCGATCAGAACCACCGTTAGTAGGCCCGCCGACAGGACGATAGATCCGCCCAGTAAAGATAAAATTATCATAATCAACACTACCTGAATCAACTACTTTTATCCGCGCACCATTTGGATCGCTGTTTGTTTTTTTCTTAAGAGAAAAACCTCCCGCGTCATAGGAATACTCAGAGCTGCGCTCAACCGTACCAGAACCAAATTGAGTCATAGATATAGAGCCAAAGTCAGTATCACTAAAGACCGGGGCATCTACTCCTGGAGCTGTGTTTGAAAACCCGTGTCCATTAGGTAACTGAAAATCCATTTTATTACCTTCACCGTTCACATAGGTCGTGATACTTGAAGTAGAAAATGGCGTAGCATTATTAACAACAGCCGCACCAGAGATCGTTCTAGTTGGGAAAAGGCTACCTTGTCCCGTATGGCGTGCTTTTTCAATCCATGTCTCTGTTACTGTATCTTTAACTCGATACCCACCAGTTAACGCCCAACGAAATGGGTCAATTGTTGAGGTCGCAGCCCAATTTAGATAGTTTCCGCTCCAGACATCCCCTGGACAGGTATAATCTGCGCTAACACTAACTGGATAAAAATGTCTCTCTGATTCTGTTGCACTGTACTCATACCCATAGCACTTATTTGAATCAAAATATCCTACGCTTTTAACCGTCTCATCATAGTTCCCCAAGTTAGCAACACTCATTACTGTCGGGTACTCAACAGATGGTGTCAGGGCTAAATTGCCTGGAACATTACCTTCACCCAAAAAAAGCGGGGTTTGGGCAACGGTATCAGCGCCGCTATTAGCAGAAAACAAAATACCAGTAGAAACAAGCACAGAGACTAACCAACAGGGGCTTGTATGTATAATTTTTTTCATTGAAAAGTCTCCTATAGCAGAGTTAATACTCTTACTCTTCCACTACATAAATTGATTCAAGTCGAACATCTGACTGTCCAGTAAAACCGGCTGATGATGCTGTTACCCTAATTACAGCTCCAGAGGGCTCTGCATCTATACCTGTACTCACATAAATTTCTGCTAACAACTCAGCATTCCACGTTGGTATAGCCGCTGACGAAAATGATGAAGCATAAACACCATTAATAGACGTATCTTCATCCAATGTATCATTAAAGTAATCAGTACGCGCTTGCCGCTCTCCATCCCTCAACGCAGCCTCAGCTGCATTAAAAGCAGAATAGTGATCCCGCAAATTACCCGACATTTTTTCTTGCATGGTCGTCCCTTGCATAGAACTCACACCGATCAAAGACAAGATCAATAAAAATATTAGCGCTATAACTAAGACAGCGCCCTTTTCATTAACTTTATTCTGGCACTGAGGCTTCATCTTAAACGGTTCCTTAATGCAATGGTTGTAGAGAACTGATGCGATATATTTTGATCACCATCGACATCTATAGTTACCCTAACAGCAACTACATCATCCCAATCCCCAGCGGCTTGAACCTGAGTAGCCGTATTAGAGTAATCCAACGTAGACCCTGCACCTGAAGCAATACCATAAGTGATAGTCAAATCACTGACACCTTCAACCAACTCTTGATCATTAGGAGCACCATTATCATAACTAATACTTCGTAAAGCACTTGACGAGGTCAAACCTGAACCTATATAAAAAAGCGTGCTAGAGAACAGTGAAATACTCGTACCTCCTCCAGCAAGATATGCATGACTTAATGGCTTCGCGGCGACTGATTGGTTATTAATTGTTTGTCCTGCGGTGCCTCGCTGCAGATCAGCAGTATCACTCGCTGCAGTATTTTGGAACATATCACAACCCGCTGCATCAGACATTACTAATATTGCACCAGGCGTTTCTCCTCCAACGGTAATAAATGTACTATCTGTAGCATCAACATTAACTGAAAGCACAGCTCCTGCATCCTCCGCCGCATGCTTAACCAGTATAAGATCAGTGCCTGCTACATAGTCGGTCAAATCCCCAACAAAAAATTCTCCGGTGGGGTCATCCCAGCCTTTGATTGGATCATTAATATCATAAGCATCAGCTTTATAATCCGAATCACTCGTATCAATAATATCAAGGGCATCAACGAAACAATTGCCTTTGTAACCCGTATTACGAACATCTTGAGCGATCAACTCTAAAGCAAAACGACCATTCTCTTGCACGCGTGATAACGCCTCATTAGAATTAAAACTCCGAGAGCTCCCCATAAATACAGAAATAACACCGCCAATGAGAAATAAGCCTAAGACCAAGGCGATCATCAGCTCAATTAAACTAAAACCTTTTTCTAGCGGCCTATCCTTTACCAACATGAACTAAAACTCCATTCGATAATTAAAGCTCGTCACAGTAGCATCATCAGCATCGCTAGCAGCACGAATTCTCGCTCTATTATCATTCCATTGTATAGTGATGGATGCTTGATTCGCCGTCGAGCCACTAACTATAACAACCTGCCCTACAGCGCCAGAACCAAGCCGATCTACTACCCGCGCATCCCACTCAGCTCGATCACCCGCTTGACCATCGTCGTAATCCCCATCCTCAGCCGACTCAGGAGCTGCTCGAATTCTATCGGCTAAATCATAAGCCAAAAATGTCGCCTGTGATCGATAGTACGAACCATTGTTACTTTTTAACGCAACCGTCTGTAAAGCCGCTACCGACAATAATCCAATAGAAATAATTACCACAGCAATTAAAACTTCAATCAGCGTTGTACCTTGCTGTTTCTTTTGTAAATAATTTTGGCCATGCATCATGGACAACTATCCCCCGGACTAATCTCTTGTACAGCCGTACGCCCAGTTACATTAGTGGACAAACACCGGTGATCTGTATCATTCTGAATCCGCAAAGCTCCTGTAACCTCTCCTCGCCCCAAACGGTCAAACACAAAACCATTCGCTGCACCAGAAGCAACTAGATTAATGCTATCCCAAATACGTATTACAGTTACATCGGCAGCCGTCTCTAAATCTGCACCCTGCTGTGTAACAACCATCCACCCACGACTCCAATCAGCACCGAACTCACAAGCTGTGAATGCAAGATTAGATCGACAGGCAGCCGCAGTTTCTCGCCGAGTCAAAGCCTCTGAACGCGCAAGCTGAATAGCAGAATTTAAACTATGAGTGGCTGCCCGAAGTCTGGATGACTCGGTAATTGAATTATAGCTAGGTACACCAAGACCGAGAATGATCCCTAATATCACTATAGCGATCATCAACTCTAATAAGGTGAAACCATTTTCCCGTTTAGACATTACCTACATCCAGTAAATAAAAATTCTCTTATATACCTAAGATTAGTCGTTTAGGGAAACATACGCCATACAAACATGTGAGGGGGTCTTAAAGAAGCATAGACCTAAGATTATCAAAATACAAAAAACCCGAATAATTTTATTCGGGCGGCATGTTTATCGCTTAGCTCACTTGAAGTATTTCTACTTCAAAGTCGAGCTGTTTCCCTGCTAATGGATGATTAAAATCAACCGCTACCATCTTATCGTCAAATTCCGATATTACTCCAGGTAGCTCTCCGTTTCCAGCATCTGAAAACGAGATCACTAAACCTAGTTCAAGTTCCACATCCTTAAACTGCGAACGGGGAACATTATGGATATTGCTAGGATTAGACATACCAAAACCATTTTCCGGAAGAATTTTCAGCGTTTGCTTTGCGCCTTCCTCCAAACCAAAGAGTGCTTTTTCAAATCCTTCGAGTAGATTACCATCACCAACCGTAAACGTAGCAGGCTCTTTATCAAAAGTGGAATCAACAATCTGACCGTCTGCCAACTTAATTGCAAAATTCAAGGTGACTGTTTTTCCGGGACCGATCAATTTACTCATTTACATTTTCTCTTTAGAGGGTTTTCGCTTAGCTTCTAGAAACAGCATATCAAAAATAAGTATTACAGCGCCTAAAGTGATAGCTGAATCGGCCAAATTGAACGCTGGGAAATAATAACCTTGATAATGCAAAGAGATAAAATCAATTACATATCCCAGAACTACACGGTCATAAAGGTTTCCAAGCGCACCACCCAAGACCATTGAAAGCGCCAAACCCAACCACCATTGGTTACGCTCTATACGGCGCAGCCAGATCACAATCACAACACTGACGAGCACAGCAATAAATGCAAACAACCAACGCTGCCAACCACCCGCATCGGACAAAAAGCTAAACGCCGCACCTTTGTTATATAGCAGCGTCAGATCAAATACTGGTAATAACGGGTTTGGTTCAGCGTAGCTTAGATAAGCATCAGCAAGCTGTTTACTACCTAAATCAAGTAAAACCACCAAAAACGAAAACCACACCCATATGAAGCAGCTGTTTTTAATTTCGCTTGATGGTTCCATTGCCATACTCTCAGTGGGCTTCGTCATTAAGCAAAGCTACGACTTTCGCCGTCACCGTGAACATTTTCAACACAGCGACCACAAAGCTCAGGCTCATCAGCATGCTGACCAACATCTTCACGATAATGCCAGCAACGAGGGCACTTATCAGCAGCGCTTTTAACAACCTTAAGCTGCAAGCCGGATAACTCAGTTTGCTGAGCATCAACCGCATCAGCCAGGGGTGCTATATGGGCTTGAGAAGTGATCAAGACAAAACGCAATTCATCTTTAAGTTGAGACAGCGTCTGCAATAGGTCGTCATCACAATATAATGTCACTTCAGCTTCAAGACTACCGCCAACATTACCGGCATTACGCTGCTCTTCTAGCTGCTTATTCACCGCATCTTTCACTGCCATAACCTGCGCCCAATACGCATTACCGAACGGGCTATCTTCAGGCAGTTTTGTTAAACCCTGATACCAAGTATCCAAGTGCACTGATTGTGCTCGATCACCGGCTAAGGTTGTCCAGATCTCTTCTGCAGTAAAACTACAGATAGGGGCAATCCAACGTACTAGCGCTTCAACTATGTGATACAGCGCAGTTTGTGCTGATTTACGTGCAGCGGAATTTGTCGCAGCAGTATATTGACGGTCTTTAATAATATCGAGATAGAAACCACCCATATCCTGAGAGCAGAAATGAGAGATCTTCTGGAATACGAGCAAAAACTCATATTGATCATAATGACCTAACAGCTCGTCCTGTAAACGTGCTGCACGATCTACAGCCCATGCATCTAAAGCCACCATCTTTTCAGTTGGCACCATATCTGTTTCGGGATTGAAACCGTTCAGGTTAGCAAGGAAAAAGCGCGCTGTATTACGAATACGACGGTAAGCATCAGCAGCTCGTTTCAAAATATCATCGGAACAGGTCATCTCGCCACTATAATCAGTAGAAGCAACCCAAAGACGGAGAATATCAGCACCGTATTTATTCATCACTTCCTGAGGCGCAACAACGTTACCTACAGATTTTGACATCTTCCGGCCTTGTCCATCCACAGTAAAACCGTGAGTAAGTACTTGCTTATAGGGAGCACAACCTTTGATTGCAATGCCGGTTTTCAAAGAGGATTGGAACCAGCCACGATGCTGATCGGAGCCTTCCAAGTACATATCAGCAGGAAAAGTAAGCTCATCCCGTTGATCGATAACTGAGTAGTGGGTAACGCCCGAGTCAAACCAAACATCTAGGGTATCGGTTACTTTCTCATACTGATCCGCCTCACCACCTAACAGCTCAGCTGCATCGAGATCAAACCAGGCATCAATACCTTCCTGCTCTACACGAAGAGCAACTTGTTCAATTAGCTCAGCTGTATTTGGATGTAACTGCTGTGTTTCCTTGTGTATAAACAAAGCAATTGGCACGCCCCAAGTACGCTGACGTGAAACACACCAATCAGGGCTTTGCTCTACCATAGACTCTATACGATTTTGTCCCCACTCTGGGAACCACTCAACACCTTTAATCGCATCTAACGCAGCGGCTTTAAGACCATTTTTTTCCATGCTGATAAACCACTGGGGAGTTGCACGGTAGATCAACGGTGTTTTTGTACGCCAGCAGTGTGGATAACTATGTTGGAATTTATGCTCAAGTACCAACTTGCCTTTCTCTTGCAGAAGCGCAACAACCTTATCATCAACTTTGTAAACATGTTCACCAGCAAAGACACCCGCACCTTCACCTAAAACACCAGCAGCATTGACTAGGTTTAATGTACCTATGCCATATTTACGACCTACTTCAAAATCTTCTACACCATGATCTGGTGCGGTATGCACTGCACCTGTACCCGCATCAAGGGTTACATGATCACCTAAGATAATAGGAACTTGGCGTTCGGCAAATGGATGTTCTAACGCAATATTTTCTAGGGCAGCGCCCTGACAGCGACCGACGATTGCGTAATCATCCACCCCGTAACGAACCATCACGTCTTTCACTAGACCTTCAGCCAGAAGAATACGTTCCTGGCCCTGACCTAGATCCAATTGAACAAGGACATAATCTAATTCAGCATTCAAAGATACAGCTTGGTTAGATGGCAAAGTCCAAGGTGTGGTTGTCCAGATCACAACAGATATATCGCCAGCACCCGATGCGGCATCGTCAAAACGGGAGAGAAACCCGCTCGGATCTACAGGAGTAAAACGCACATCAACAGCGGTTGAGGTTTTATCTTGATATTCCACTTCAGCCTCAGCCAATGCAGAACCACCTACAACACTCCAGTAAACCGGTTTAAAACCTTTAACAAGGTGTCCATTTTCAACAATTTTACCTAGCGCACGGATAATGTTCGCTTCAGTATCAAAATTCATTGTTAAATAAGGATTATCCCAATCGCCCTGCACTCCCAAGCGAATAAAGTCTTTTTTCTGACCTTCAACTTGCTTACGTGCATATTCACGACATTTCTGACGGAACTCTTTATGGGAAACTTTTACACCCGCCTTACCAACTTTGGTTTCTACCTTGTGTTCTATCGGTAGACCATGACAATCCCAACCAGGGATATAAGGCGCATCAAAGCCACTCATTGTTTTGGATTTGATAATAATATCTTTAAGGATCTTATTAACCGAATGACCAATATGGATATTACCATTTGCGTACGGAGGCCCATCATGCAGGATAAATTTATTACGGCCTGCACTAGCCTCACGAATTTTCTGGTACAGATCCATTTTCTGCCAACCCTTGAGCATTTCAGGCTCGCGTTGAGCTAAATTGCCACGCATAGGGAAAGGAGTTTCAGGAAGGTTTAGCGTTGCTTTGTAATCGGTCATGGTTAGTAAGTTCCGAATTAACTGCAAGTACGGGCAAAAAAAGCCCGCACTTCATCAATATCTGCAAAAATCTGTTGTTTGAGCTGCTCTAATCCATCAAATTTTTGTTCAGCACGAATAAACTGCTTAAATTCAACGGTTAACAGCCGCCCATAAATATCTTCTTCAAAATCAAACAAGTGCGCTTCTAATACAGGCTGTCGACCACCTACTGTTGGCCTCATTCCTACATTACAAACCCCTTGAGATTTAATGCCCTCCCCTGTTACCTCTACAGCATAAACACCCCGTAAAGGACAAGGAAAACGATGCATTCTCACATTAGCCGTAGGCACACCTAGTTGGCGCCCAAGCTTCTGCCCATGCATAACACGCCCAGCAACCGTATAAGGCCTACCTAGCAATAGGGCGGCTTCATCAAATAGGTTTTTTTCAAGCGCCTGGCGAATGCGCGAGCTACTCACACGTTCATCCGCTCTAAGAAACGTTTCAGTATTTACCACAGAAAAGCCATGTTTTTCACCGGCTGCTCGTAGCATGTTGTAATCACCTAAGCGGTCACAACCAAAACGAAAGTCATCCCCGACAACAAAATGCTCAACCGCAAGCCCTCTAAGTAACAACTCTTCAACAAAAGCATCTGCCGTCATGGAACGCAGACGCTCATTGAATGTAAGACAAAGGTGACGATCAATCTCCTCTGCGGCCAACAAACGATGTTTTTCACTAAATCGTGTTAACCGTGGCGGAGCGTCACTGCCAGCAAAGAACTCTCGTGGCTGGGGCTCAAACGTAATTACAACTGAAGGTAAACCCAGCTCATCCGCTTTTGCTTTAACCTGCCTCAAAACCTGACGATGACCAAGATGCACACCATCAAAGTTGCCGATTGTCGCGACGCACCCTCGGTGTTTCTCCCGCAGGTTATGTAATCCGCGAATTAATTCCATTAAGAACTCTTAATTGCTGCCTAAACATTATTGGCTAAAAATAAACGCGGCATTATAGCCCAGATAATGACCAACGAGTACCACTGAGCAAAGTTGTTTTCAACAAACCTAAAGGTTGAGGCTAACTATGTTTCAAATGCCGAGGCCTTAAACCAAAAACAATCAAGACCAAGACATAAACAGCAATACCAACTACTACCAAGATTCCCATCTCAATAACTCGCTGCCACAACCCCAATTCCAACCATAGGGATGGAGACTTCATCAGCCACACAAGCACAATTGCCATCATTAAATTGGCCATAAGCATCCGAATAATAGACATCCCCCAACCCGGACTCCAAGAGAACACACCGGACTTAATCAATCCATACAGCAAAAGCCCTGCATTCATAAATGCAGATACTGCCGTTGCGGCAGCCAAGCCCACATGATCAAACGGCCCTATCAACAACAGATTAAAAATCATATTGACGACCGCCGCTTGAATACCAATTTTTACGGGTGTTTTTGTATCCTGTCGGGAGAAGTAACCTGTCGCCAAAACTTTGATCAGCATA
Source organism: Neptuniibacter sp. 2_MG-2023 (assembly GCF_030547495.1). Classification (NCBI taxonomy): domain Bacteria; kingdom Pseudomonadati; phylum Pseudomonadota; class Gammaproteobacteria; order Oceanospirillales; family Oceanospirillaceae; genus Neptuniibacter; species Neptuniibacter sp. 2_MG-2023. Next base: position 166,393 of record NZ_JAUOQC010000005.1, read on the forward strand.
AAAGCTAATAGCCCACAAGCATAAGCCCGCAAGCTCATGGCAGCCATAATCACATCACGATCACTAAGCGCGCCATAGTGAAACAGCGTGATAAGCATAGGTTCAGCAAGAATAAATAGAGCTACAGCAGCAGGAATACCGATCAACATAACCATCTGCATAGCCCAGTTCAAAGTAGAGGAAAAGGACTCTTTAGAGTCCCCTGCATGCCGTCGAGAAAGGCTCGGCAAAATCACTGTAGCTATAGCGATACCAAAAACTCCTAAAGGCAATTCCGCCAATCGATCAGAGTAATACAACCACGAGACACTACCGGTTTGTAAAAAAGAAGCCAGCACAGTATCTAATAAAAGATTAATCTGAGTAACCGACACACCAAACAGCGCGGGTACCATAAGAGTCATTATTCGACGAACACCCGGATCATTCCAGCCCCAACGAGGCTTTGGAAGCAAACGCATCTGAGCCATAAAAGGTAATTGAAAAATCAACTGTGCACAGCCAGCGATCATAACCCCCCACGCCAAAGCTAACACTGGGGGATCAAACAGCGGGCTTAAAAAAATAGCCGAGCCGATTAAAGAAATATTCAACAACACCGGCGTAAAAGCAGGAATAGCAAAACGCCCATAACTATTCAACACCGCCCCTGCAAATGCTGTTAAGGAGATCAGCAAAAGATAAGGAAAGGTAATCCGTAACATCTGCGCCGCCAATTCAAACTTACCACCATCTTCAACATAAAAGCCTGGAGCAAACAGCGCAGTCAACATAGGGGCACCCACAACCCCAAGTACCACAATAGCGATAAGTACACTGCCTAAGGTACCCGCGACATAATTTACAAGCTGCTGAACGGATTGCAGGTCGCGCTGCGAACGATATTCCGACAAAACAGGCACAAAGGCTTGAGAAAAAGCACCTTCCGCAAAGAGGCGACGCATAAAATTTGGAATCTTAAAGGCCACAAAAAATGCATCCGCACTACTGCTAGCACCAAAATAATTAGCAACCACCACATCCCGCGCCAAACCCAATACGCGAGACAACATCGTCATCACCCCAACAACCGCACTAGAACGTAGCAAACCGCCCGTTTTTTGAGGTTCAATCTCTTTTTGTGGTTTATCTTGCTGCACTGACAAATTCCGTTATTAAATGAATTCCACTCATGAGAATGGGCATATTACTGCTTCAACAAGAAAATTTCTGTAGTTTTATTGACAGCGGGCCAACAAATATGAATAATCTCGCCTCTTATTTTTCGGCGCTAAGCCGATATATTGCACACTAACTAATTTTAAGGAGCCGAACTGTGGCAAATTCCGCAGGATCTCGTAAACGTGCTCGCCAGGCAGAGAAGCGTCGCCAGCATAACGCTAGCCTGCGTTCCATGGTACGTACCTATATCAAAAAAGTTCAAGTAGCTATTGAAGCTGGCGACAAAGCAGCAGCAGAAGCAGCATTTAAAACTGCACAGCCTATCTTGGACGGTTCTGTAAACAAAGGCATCTTCCATAAAAACAAGATCGCCCGCACTAAGAGCCGCATGGTAAAACAGATCGTTGGTATCGCTTAATTTAAGCAGCCCCAACATTAAAAAAACCGGCATATGCCGGTTTTTTTATATCTAAAATTTAAGCCAACACCAAGTTATCGCGATGCACTAACTCCTCTTCACCCATAAACCCTAAAATCGATTCAATTTCACGACTAGGCTTACCGATAATCTTCTCAGCATCCTCTAAACCATAGTTAACTAAACCACGCGCTACAATCCTACCCAGCTCATCACTAATAATGACCATCTCTCCACGAGAGAAATCACCACTCACACTACGCACACCCGCAGGCAACAAGCTTTTACCACGCTCTTTTAATGCTTTTACAGCCCCCTCATCTAACACAAGATTGCCTCGTGCCTGAAGATGGCCTGCGATCCACTGCTTACGAGCCACAACTGGACTTTGCTCTGGCACCAACAAGGTCCCTATAGATTCAGCATCCCGTATCCGCAGCAGCACACTCTCTTCTCGACCACTCGCAATGACTGTTACTGCCCCTGAGCGCGCTGCAAGCTTCGCTGCACGCACTTTGGTTGCCATACCACCACGACCCAGCTTTCCACCATCACCAGCCATAGCCACCAATGCGTCGTCCTCAGTACGTGCTTCCGAAATCAATGTTGCGGTTGGATCCTGACGCGGATCAGCGGTAAATAAGCCCTGCTGATCCGTCAAAAGAATCAACGCATCCGCTTCAACCAAATTAGCAACCAACGCACCTAAGGTATCATTGTCACCAAAACGAATCTCTTTGGTGACAACCGTATCGTTTTCATTAACAACCGGAACAACCCCCATACCCAACAAAGCACGTAACGTAGCCTGCGCATTAAGGTAGCGCTTGCGATTTGAATGGTCTTCATGGGTTAGGAGTATTTGTGCAGTATGGGTGTCGTGACGCCGAAAATTAGTCTCATAGGCCTGCACTAACCCCATCTGACCCACCGCCGCTGCCGCCTGCAGTTTGTACACCTCCTGCGGCCGATCACTCCAACCCAAGCGTGTCATCCCTTCAGCAACAGAGCCAGATGAAACCAAAACAACCTCTATACCCGATCGCTTCAACGCAGCAATCTGATCAACCCAGCGTGCAATCGCCGCAAGATCAAGGCCTTGACCATCATTCGTTAGTAGCGCACTACCAATTTTTACAACCCAGCGCTTACTGCGCTTAAGCTTTTCCCTACCCAACGACACTTAACCACCCCGACTTTTATCTACAGCCGCAAAAACACCGAGCATTTAGGTTTTTCTACTCACGCACATATTCAACTTCAACATCGTAATCATCATCGTCAAAGTCGTCATCATCAAGATTATCTGCTTCCCTACGCGCTCGCATTTCAGCACGCATCCGCTCAACACGCTCACGTGCCTCAGTATCAACTTTCTCGCGGATAGCTTGTTCCTGCTCGATGATGCTTGGATCTTCCTCTATCGCCTCAAGACGCTTATCAAGGAACATCTGTATGTCGCGCATCATCTCGTCCGTACCTTGCTTACTCAACGCAGATATACGATAAACAGGCCCTTTCCAATCTAAGGCATCAATGACCGCCTGACAGCGCTCTTCACGCTCCTCTTCGGTCACCATATCAAGCTTATTCAACACCAACCAACGGGGCTGCTCTGACAAAGTCGCACTAAATTTAGTTAACTCATTCACCGCCACTTCTGCCGCCTGTGCGGGCGTTACATCATCCCAAGGCGCCATATCAACCAGATGCAATAACAAACGGTTACGCGCAAGATGTTTAAGGAAACGAATCCCTAAACCGGCACCTTCAGCCGCGCCTTCGATAATGCCCGGAATATCAGCAATAACAAAGCTACGCTCCTGCTCAATACGAACAACACCAAGGTTAGGCACTAAGGTGGTAAAAGGATAATTCGCCACTTTAGGCTTAGCCGCAGAAACCGCACGAATCAATGTAGACTTACCCGCATTAGGCAAGCCCAACAGACCAACATCCGCCAACACTTTAAGCTCTAACTTAAGGTTACGAATTTCACCCATCGACCCTTTCGTTGTCTGACGAGGGGCGCGATTCACACTGCTTTTAAAACGGGTATTACCTAAACCATGAAAACCGCCCTGAGCAACCTTTTCTAGCTGACCAATCTCGGTCATATCAGCTAAGATCTCTTCAGTATCCGTATCAATAATAGTCGTACCTACAGGAACCTTTAAAACAAGGTCTTCGCCTTTAGGACCGGTGCAATTTCGGCTTGTACCATTCTTACCATTATCCGAACTATAATGCCGGGTGAAACGGAAATCGATTAGCGTATTTAAGTTCTCATCTGCCTCAAAAAAGATAGAACCGCCATCACCGCCATCACCGCCATCAGGGCCACCTCGGGGGATATACTTCTCACGCCGAAAGCTCATACAACCGTTGCCGCCCTTACCGGCTTCCACCGTAATGACCGCCTCATCGACAAATTTCATTTTATCTCCCAAAAGTTATCACTAGGATAATCTACAATTAAGCCCTGCCTTTATTTTCAAGACTCAGCGGTAGATACCCTAAATTTTACAAAAAAACATCATAAACAAAAAAGCTCCGCCATAGCGGAGCTTTTTTAAAAAGTAAAAACCTTACTTACGCATCTACAACAGAGATGTATTTGCGTTTCTGCGGGCCTTTAACTTCAAATTTAACAACGCCATCTGCTTTCGCAAATAATGTGTGGTCTTTACCACAGCCTACGTTCGTACCCGCATGAAATTTAGTTCCACGCTGACGAATAAGGATGTTTCCAGCAATTACAGCTTGTCCGCCGAAACGCTTGACACCAAGTCGTTTCGACTCGGAATCGCGACCGTTCTTAGTAGAACCACCAGCTTTCTTATGAGCCATCTATCTGTCTCCCAGATCGGTTATAGTTAGGCAGAAATGCCAGTAATTTTAACTTCAGTAAACCACTGACGGTGGCCCTGACGTTTCATGTGATGCTTACGACGCTTGAACTTGATGATCTCAACTTTCTTAGCGCGGCCATGCTGAACAACTTCAGCAGTCACTTTAGCACCTTCTACAACAGGCGCGCCGATTTTTAAATCGTCGCCATTGCCTACTAATAGAACACGATCAAAATCTACATTTGATCCTGCATCTACTGGCAGCTTTTCCAGTTTAAGGGTTTCACCTTCCTGGACACGGTACTGTTTACCACCGCTTACGATTACTGCGTACATGATTTTCTCCGTTTATTGCCCAACCAGCTACTATGAAAAAGGCCTACTTCTAATGGATACACCATATGGTAGGGAGCCATTTTGGATGGGTCAGGGCGCGCGATTATAATTCAAACAGAAAACAGACACAAGCAGGAATCTACCGTAAAGGCCTATTCACGCCAAAAACACAACATGATCAAATCAATACAGCTGGTTTACAGGCGCATTTCTTGACAGTATCCGGCCCGCCCCCTAGCATTCGCGCTACAACTCCAATATTCGCCAAGTAAGTAGCAGCCAATATTATGCAGCCACACCAACTAAATCCGGCCATTGAACCACAATTTGAAGCCGTAAATGATTATATTATCAACCACTTAGGCTCCAATGTGCCGTTGGTGGAAAAAATTGGCCACTATATAGTCGAAAGCGGCGGAAAAAGAATTCGCCCACTGCTCGTTTTATTAGCCGCAAATGCTGCAGGCTATCAAGGCTCGGCTCACATACCTCTGGCCGCGATCATTGAATTTATCCATACCGCAACACTACTACATGATGATGTTGTAGATAATTCTGATTTACGCCGTGGCAAAGACACCGCAAACGCCAAATGGGGCAACGCACCTAGCGTTTTAGTGGGTGACTTCCTTTACTCTCGCGCGTTCCAAATCCTAGTTGATATAGGCTCAATGGAGATCATGTCAGTTATCTCCAATGCAACCAACGTAATTGCTGAAGGCGAAGTGTTACAGTTACTCAACACTAAGAACCCTGATACAACCGAAGAAGCCTATATGCAGGTTATTCTCGGAAAAACCGCCATGCTATTTGAGGCCGCAACTGAAGCGGGTGCCATTCTAGCCGAAAGCACGACTAATGAACGTGAAGCATTACGCTTATATGGGCTCCATTTAGGCATAGCCTTCCAGCTTATTGATGATGTCATGGATTACCTATCCACAGCAGAAGAGATGGGTAAAAATGTTGGTGATGATCTAGCAGAAGGAAAAGCAACCCTACCTATTATTCATGCTATGCGTACAGGAACGGAAGAGCAGCGGCTTTTAGTACGCCAAGCCATCCGCAAAGGCGGCCTAGACGATCTACAACCCATTATGGATATAGTCAAAGAGACTGGCGCAATAGAATATACCCAACAAAAAGCCCAAACTGAAGCAGACGCCGCAATCGACGCCTTATCAGCCTTGCCTAGCAGTTCCTTTAAGGAAACACTCATTCAATTAGCTAATATAGCCGTTAAACGCAAAAGCTAATTAGTCATCTTATCGGATAGCAACCAAACCACCTCGGTACGCCCAGCATCCTTAGGATCCGCTGGGCGCTCTTCATACAAACGAGTTATATGGAATCGAGGAGAAAAAAGCTCATTCACCTCGTTCGCAGGCACATTGAAAGGCGGGCCTTGCTCACCCTCAAACTCCAAAGTAATTAATAAGATTTTCACCCCCGCCGGCAGAATATCCAACAATCGCTGCACATAGCGCAATCGCATCTCTTTCGGTAACGCAATTAAAGCTGCCCGATCATAAACAGCAGAAACGCTCACCAATTCATCTGCGCTTAGTCTAAAAAAATCACCACATAGCAGCTTTATACTATCCACTTCTCTCGCTGAAAAATCCCCCTGAGGGCAAGCCTCGATATCAATACCGTTTTCTGAAAAAAAACTAGCACAGGCAGTCTCACTGATTTCAACACCTAAAACGCTGCAATTTTGCTCTCGCAACCACAGCATATCTAAACTTTTCCCGCATAAAGGCACGAAAACCTGCTCAGAATCGGCCAAATTAAGCCTTTCAAAAAACTTTTCTAGATATTTATTTACCTCGGGCTGATGAAAGCCAATACGCTGCTCAGCCCAGCGCTCATGCCAAAATTCGTGATCCATAGCTGCTTTTACACCTTAAGTCGTAAGCTTTTTACTCAATTAATATGACACAGATCGTGCCTCAAGCCGATCAAGTCTGTATAATCACGCGATATTTTTACTATAAACTTCCGGATAAACAGAAGCTAATGACAAGACCTTCCTCTTTTAATCGCGACGAACTGCTTTCTTGCGGCCACGGCGAGATGTTTGGACCAGGTAATGCACGCCTTCCTGTTGGCAACATGCTAATGATGGATCGCATCCTGGAAATCACCGAAGATGGTGGAGAATTCGGCAAAGGCGAAATTATCGCTGAACTGGATATAAACCCTGACCTTTGGTTCTTCGGCTGTCATTTTGAAGAAGATCCGGTTATGCCCGGCTGTCTAGGCCTTGATGCGATGTGGCAGATCGTTGGCTTCTTCCTTGGCTGGAAAGGCAACCCAGGTCGCGGTCGAGCACTAGGTTCAGGTGAAGTAAAATTCTTCGGCCAAGTACTACCAACAGCGAAAAAAGTTACTTATCGCATCCAACTGAAACGTGTTATTGAGCGTAAGTTGGTTATGGGTATTGCTGACGGCAGCATGTCAGTTGATGGCCGTGAAATCTACACCGCACAAAATCTGCGGGTAGGTCTATTCACCTCTACTGACAATTTCTGATCAGAATAGACCCTTAAATATAAGGGTCTTCTCCTATTTTTCGTCGAGTTTTTTAATAAATCCGCTAGCCAAACGCTACCGATTCACGGAAAATAAGTACCTCAATTTAGAATAAGAGAGAGAAGCATATGCGTCGCGTTGTTGTTACCGGTATGGGAATTGTTTCTTGTCTGGGTACAGACAAAGAAACTGTTCTGGAATCACTGCAGCAGGGTCGTTCTGGCATCAAGTTCCAGGAAGATTACAAAGAGCGCGGTTTCCGTAGCCAAGTAGCCGGCAGCATCGATATCGATTTCACTGATAAAATCGATCGCAAACTGCTACGCTTTATGGGTGATGCCGCAGCATATACCTACATTGCTATGCAAGAAGCTATAGCTGATGCAAACCTAAGCGAAGATCAAGTTTCCAATGAACGTACAGGTTTAATTGTAGGTTCTGGTGGTGCATCCGCTGACAACATTGTAGAAACAGCAGATATTACCCGCACTAAAGGCGTTAAGCGTGTCGGCCCTTACCGTGTTACTCGCACAATGGGTTCAACCGTTTCCGCTTGCCTAGCAACACCTTTTAAAATTAAAGGCGTTAACTACTCAATTACCTCTGCATGCGCAACAAGCGCTCACTGTATAGGAAATGCCGTAGAGCAGATCCAACTAGGCAAACAAGATATGGTTTTTGCTGGCGGTGGTGAAGAACTACATTGGGTACAAACAGCAATGTTTGACGCAATGGGTGCTCTATCTAGCAAATACAATGAAACACCTGAAAAAGCATCACGCGCGTACGATGCAAACCGCGATGGGTTTGTTATCTCTGGCGGTGCCGGCGTTCTTGTTGTTGAAGAGCTAGAGCATGCCAAAGCCCGTGGCGCTAAAATCTACGCTGAGATTGTTGGCTACGGCGCAACATCTGACGGCTACGATATGGTTGCTCCTTCAGGTGAAGGTGCTGCACGCTGCATGAAGCAAGCGATGGCTACAGTTGATGGCGACATTGATTACATCAATGCGCATGGTACTTCAACGCCAGCGGGCGATATGCAAGAGCTTAAAGCGATGAAAGAAGCCTTTGGCAGCAACATGCCAACAGTCACTTCAACTAAATCACTTTCAGGCCATTCTCTAGGTGCAGCGGGCGTTCAAGAAGCGATCTATTCTCTGCTTATGCAAGAAAATAACTTTATCGCTGCATCCGCCAACATTGACGAACTAGATGATGAAGCAAAAGGCCTACCTATTGCTGTTGAGAAACAGGATAATGTTGACCTTAAGCGAGTTATGTCTAACAGCTTCGGCTTCGGCGGCACTAACGCTACATTAGTATTTGAAAAACTTGATAGTTAATTCATATCAAGCATAAAAAAACCGCCTACATGGCGGTTTTTTTATGCGTAACAACGAGCATATCGATTAAACCAAACCCAACTCTTTCATATGCTTTTCAAGCCACTCCACTACATCAGCATGCACTTCATCAACTGTACGCCCTTCAACAGGAATAGACTCGCCTACATGCACCTGTACAACCCCAGGGGTTTTAGTGAAACTTTTGCCTGGCCAGTAAATACCGGCATTATGGATTATAGGTACGACAGGAACCCCTGCACTTAAGGCCAGCATAGCGCCACCTTTATTAAATTTTCCCATTTTCCCTACTGGAACTCGTGTTCCCTGCGGAAAGATTACAACGGGAATACCTTCTTCTAGGCGGGATTTACCTTCAGTAAGCAGCTGTTTAAGCGCGCCTCTACGTTGTTTACGATCAATCGCGATAGGCTTTAGCAACCCGAGTGCCCAACCAAAAAAGGGTATGCTCAGGAGCTCTTTCTTTAGAACTGCACACTGAGGTCGTACAAATGTTTGTAAAAACAGGGTTTCCCATTCACTAGAATGATTAGCTACAGCAACATAAGCTCCATCTTTAGGTAAGTGCTCACGGCCTGTAATTTTTACATCTACACCGCAGCAGATTCTCAACCAAAAGATATAAAAGTAGTTAATTAAGGTAATAAATTTAAAGCGCTGCTGAAAGTTAAGCACTGGACTAACAATCAGACTCAACGAGGAGTGAATAATCGTTAGCGGATAAAAGCCTAAATAATAGAAAAAGGCTCGTATATACTGCAATACACTCGGTTTCTTTTCTGACATTTTAGCCCCCCGTTACCGGTGGAAAAAAGGCCACCTCATCATTATCTGAGACAGACTGCTGAAGATTACACATCTCTAAATTAACCGCAGTCAAAACCTGATCATCTTTTAGTATTTTTTTCCATTGATCGCCATGTCGGTCCACCAACCTATCAATTACGCCGGCAACTGTAGCCTCCGCAGGTAGCTCTAACAGCTCCTGCTCAATACCTAAACGTTCTCGCAAACTAGCAAAGTATAGAATTTTTATCATTTCTACTTCTCTACCTTCCAATCACCGCTTTTACCACCCGACTTTGCAAGCACTTTTACAGAGCCAATAACCATCTCTTTATCAACAGCCTTGCACATATCATAGATCGTCAAACCCGCAACCGAAGCAGCAGTTAGTGCCTCCATCTCAACACCAGTTTGCCCTGACAGCTTACAAGTTGCAGTGATTTCTACTAAATTACGTTCATAATTAGGTTGTAAATCCACAGCAACTTTACTCAACATCAAAGGGTGACAGAGAGGTATAAGATCACTGGTTCTTTTCGCCGCCTGAATACCCGCGATACGTGCAACAGCTAACACATCGCCCTTTTTATGCCCTTTATCAACAATAAGTGCCAAAGTCTCTGGACGCATCTGGATTTCTGCATAAGCGACAGCTTCACGGAATGTAACCTGCTTTTCCGAGACGTCCACCATATTTGCATGACCTTGATCATCCAAATGACTCAGCTTGCTCATGTTTACTCCTGGATTTTTCTTTGATTAAACACGGGGTTAGCGTACATTTTTCGCAAAATATCTTCCGCGCCTTTAGCTGTATTATTCAATCGCTCCTCCAACCCTTGTCGCGCCTCTTCTGTCACTTCACAATCTTCGCCCGCCGCTAACAAATTAGACGGATGCAAATAATAATTAGAGATAATTTGGCGATCGATCTCTTCAGCTAATGCTTCAGGTGTTTCAAAGTCTCCCTCTATTGGATCCCCAAACGCCACATGAACATGTCCTTTGTGGCCGGTAATTCCTCTCACTATGCTTTCAATATCTTCAAACTTAGATTTTTCATAATTTCCTTCCGTTTCTTTGGCATATAACTCATTTGCCTTCAGCGAATCACAAGGATCATATTCATAAGAGATTGAGACTGGAATAATATTTAAGCGTTTAGCCTGTTCAGAGAAGCTTCTCACTTTACGGTGAGCCATATAAAGCATTTTTAAAATGGCGGGGTCAGTTGTATCGTTACCATCTTTCGCGCGCCCCTCCCTCTGCGCCAACCAAATAGAGTGGCCGCTCTGGATACTATGATCTATATAAGAGGATAACTGAGTTAAAGCCTTCATCATCTCTCGACCTGTTGCTGAGCGATTAACAATGAAGCTTTTGTTCAGGCGCATAATGTCAGAAACATAAGGCTTACTGAGTAAGTTATCGCCTATTGCGATACGTACAGTATCCATTCCATACTGATAACGCACCCAGTTAACAAACGCTGGATCCATTGCGATATCACGATGATTAGAGATAAAAAGATAGGAGTCTTCGGGATCAAATTGGTCGATCCCACTACAGGTTAGCTTAGTCGTACTACGAGCGATCATCTTTTTCATATAATCACCCACCAGCGCCTGAAAATCAGCAATACTTTCCACATCACCCACTTTACGGGCAAGGGCAATACGCACAAACGGCTTAAGTAACCAGCCTAAACGCCTAGACAGATTAGGAAACTGGTATCGCGTAACCGCTGAGATGAACTCATCATCATGTAATATATGAGTGAGGGCATCGGCTACTTCAGCATCGTTAAATGGTCTTATCTCTTTATACGGATCCTGCTGGTCTGTCATGTGTTCCTCAGCACTGCGCTTAATGAAGGGCATATTTTACAGTTTTCCCATCGACTCTGCAGGAAAATTAAGTAATGCCCGCAATAAACTAAGTTAGCAATTCCGAGAAAGGTATAAAACCAATACTATCGCCTATCTGAACCTGTGTATTCGGAGGTACAACTGCTAAACCGTGAGCCCAGCTTGCTGACGCTAAAACGCCTGAGCTCTGATTCGCGTGTGGGATCAGCTTTCCATCCTCGAAACGAACTCGGAGATATTCTTGTCGTTGAATCGCCCTATTCCGGACAAAACCGGAGGGCACAGAAAGCACTATAGGTGGTTGATAAGCCGCTCCCTGCAATCCAAGTAGACAAGGTCTAGCTAATAGGCAAAATGTAATTAAGGTAGAGGTAGGATTACCCGGCAAACCTATAAAGGGAGTGTCTTTTACTCGACCATAAGCAACCGGCTTACCAGGCTTGATACGTATTTTCCACATATCAAGTTCACCTAAGGCTTCAATACAGCCTTTAACATGATCCTCTTCACCAACAGAGACCCCACCCGTACTTACAATGGCATCCGCTATATTAGCCGCTCGTTCGAGTGCTTCTAATGTCGCTTCTCGTGTATCAGCAATACAGCCTAAATCGATCACGTCCATACCTAAGCTTTTCAGTAAGCCCGTAAGGATATATCGATTAGAGTTATAAATTTGCCCTGAAGCTAAAGGTAAACCCGGCTCGACTAACTCATCTCCGGTGGACAAAATAGCCACTTTTAAACGTTTATAAACACTAACTTCGGCTAAACCCACTGAGGCTAAAACACCGAGATCCGCAGGTTGTAAACGAACACCCGCAGCCAAAACAGAATCGCCAGTTCTTATATCCTGCCCTTCTCGGCGAATATTACCCCCAACAGAGATCCCTTCAGGAAACACCGCGAGATCACCGTCGAGCGTTACATTCTCTTGCATCACAACGGTATCAGCTCCAACAGGTATTTCCGCACCCGTAAAAATACGAGCACAGCTTCCCGACTGTAAAGGCTGAGGAGATGAACCAGCAGGAATCCGTTGACTAATCGCTAGCCGAGTAACGCCATCAGTAAGGTCTGCCGTATTAAGTGCATAACCATCCATACCACTATTGTCTGCAGGTGGTACTGATACTGAAGCTATAGGTGATTCTGCAAGCACACGACCCAATGCTTCCGCGATAGTAATAGTTTCAATGCCCGCTATAGGTTTAGAATTTTCAACCAAGCGCTCTAATGCGGTTCCAATAGGTAGTAAACCTGATTGTGTATCACAGCTATTCATGCCCTCACCACCTACTGATTATCCGCACGGTGCTTCATGAGCATAGTGACAAAGTTACAGGGTCTATGGCGGCTATCCAGTTGATCAGAAATAACATCATCCCACCCCGTCCGACAAGCACCAGTGGATCCTGGCAGACAGAAAATAACTGTACCATTTGCCAAGCCCCCCAATGCCCGTGACTGAATAGTAGATGTGCCAATTTGTTGGGCTGAGATCTGACGGAATAATTCACCAAACCCCTCAATCGTTTTATCAAATAATGGCTGCATCGCTTCTGGTGTAGAGTCACGTCCAGCGAATCCCGTTCCTCCAGTTGAAATAATGACATGTATCTCAGGATCTACGATCCACTTGGAAGCAATCGCCCGCATCTCATAAACGTCATCAATAACAATCTGGCGTGCTGCCAATTGATGGCCCGCGCTCTCTAAGCGTTCAATTAAAGCCTGCCCTGATGTATCTGTATCAATCGTTCTTGTATCAGAGACAGTCAGTACCGCTATATTTAGCGGTGTAAATTCAGCATCTTTAGGTGTATGTGACATTCGGGAATAATCCTAAAACTAAATTATTAAAAATAGGGGACAGTCTAACCGCCCGTCATATTCATAAAACGGACAATTTGGGGCTCTTCATCCAGATCAAACTCATGTTTCTCCGGTTTTAAATCCATCGCCTTCACAATAACCTGCTGCAAACGCTCTATATCATCTGGGTATTGACGTAAGGTTTCACGCAGATCAACTGAGTGTTCATTACCTAAACAAAGCAGCAATCGACCTTCAACTGTCACTCTAACGCGATTACATTCTGAACAAAAATTATGACTATGAGGGGAGATAAAACCAACTCGACTTTCCGAGTCTTGCATTCGGTAATAACGGGATGGACCTGCGGTTCGCTCAGAGGTTGGATCGAGCTGATAACGCTCGCTAATAAGTGCGCTTACCTCATCACTAGAGCAATACACTTTGGCGCGATCATGCTCAGAGATATTACCTAGCGGCATCTCTTCAATAAAACTGATATCAACTCCAGCGTCACGCGCATATTCAACAAGATCAAGCACCTCGTCGTCATTGCGACCTTTCATCACGACTGTATTCAGTTTTATACGGTCGAAACCAATCTTTACAGCAGCCTCAATACCCGCTAATACTTGAGCTAACTTGCCGGTACGGGTCATCTCTTTAAAGCGGTCAGTTCTAAGGCTATCAATACTAATATTTAAGCGATTCACACCTGCATTTTTCAGGTCGGCTGCCATATCCAGTAATTGCGAACCATTAGTGGTGATGGATAACTCCGCATTGAGCTGCCCAACCCCACGAATCAGTTTTATAACATCCCTACGTACAAGCGGTTCACCTCCTGTCAGGCGAATTTTCTTTACACCTAAACCGACAAAAGCTGCGGCAACTTGCTCAATCTCTTCTAAAGATAAAACCTGAGCATGGGGTAAAAATGTCATATTCTCAGCCATACAATACACGCACCGAAAATCACACCTATCGGTAACCGATAAGCGGATATAATCAACAGTGCGTCCAAAACGATCGACGAGAGTAGTGTGTTTTGAAGTATTAGGCATGAATCTCTTGCATACGCAGTATAAAGCTTTATTTTAGAGGCCTAAAATAACATAGAATCTAAGCAAGCTGTGAATAACGCTGATTTGTTTAAATCGCTATCTTAGCTAGAAAGGTTTATTAACCTTGATATATAAAACACTACAGAGAAGATAAACACCATTATGTACATAGCAATAAAGCATATACACCTAACAGCCATAGTATTAAGCATCAGTTTTTTTCTATTAAGAGCTTTTTGGGTTTTTCTGAAACCTAAAATGATGGAAAAACGTTGGGTAAAAGTTGCACCACATATTATTGACTCTGTGTTGCTTATTAGTGCAATAACGCTAGCCGTTTTACTACAACAGTACCCCTTTGTAGATCACTGGCTAACCGCAAAATTACTCGCTCTAGTCTTATATATAGTTTTAGGCACAATCGCATTAAAAAGAGGGAAAACACCACTTATCAAACTGGGGGCTTTCTTTGCTGCTGTTGCGACATTTGCGTATATACTAACTGTCGCCTTTACACATTCAGCAATACCTTGGAGCTAAAAGCTCTAAGGTTTTGATGAACTGTAGATAATACGCATCAGCCATTTCAACTCTTGTCGCCATGGGCGTTGCCGTATACCAAAAACGCTCAAAAGCTTTTTACAAGTCAGCACTGACGTATTAGGCCTTTGAGCTTCAGTTACATAATCTTTACTTGAGATCGGCACTAGCGTTTCAACTTTAAAATTCTCATAGCTACCCGCAGCGATCAAAATTTCTTTGCAAAAGTCATAACGGTTTGTGATCTCTGCACCACAGTAGTGATAAGTGCCCCAAGCCTCGGCTCCACTATGAACTTGTTTCAGCATAGCCAAAATAACTCTAGCGACATCAGACGCTGATGTTGGGCAGCCCCGACGATCACTTACCGCCTCGAGGGCATCCTGTGTTCTAGCCGCATCTAAGGTTCTTAGTACAAAGTTATTACCTTGCTCACTAAACAACCAGCTCACTCGTAAAATAAGATGCTTTGGCAATACTTGACGCAAAAGCTCTTCACCTTGCCACTTACTATCACCATAGATACCTAGCGGGGCAACCTCATCATCTTCTGTATAACCACTCGCATAATGACCATCAAACACATAATCAGTTGAGAGGTGAAACATCGGAATGGAAAGGTCACCACAGGCCAAAGCTAATTTCTCTACACCTTTTGCATTAACCGCATAACATAAATCAGCTTTATGCTCTGCTTCATCCACATGATCGAATGCAGCACAATTAATAACGTAATCAGGTAGATAATGTGCCAGCTGATCTCTGATCTGCTCTTCGTTGGTGATATCTAAAGCGGACTTATCTAGCGCAATAATTTCAAAAAATGAATCCGTTTCCCCCAAGCGAGTTAAACCCGTACCAACTTGCCCTTTAGCACCGGTGATTAAAATTTTGACAGGTTTAAGAAGTAATTCCAGATCCATTCGTTTATTTCGACAATACACACTTGTTAGGTAAGTACTGCTGCACTGTAAATTGAAGACAAAAAAGCTATTCCTCAAGGTAACGAGGGAATAATTAAAAGATATACCTTAATCCGCCTATTAAGCCAGCGAAACTTTCCACATTGATCAATAAGTAATTAAAAGATCTTATATATTTACAGTAACAGCCCCTAGAAACAGAAAACCTCGCAATGCGAGGCATTCAATCTAAAACTGATTTATGAGCTTCGAGTTTATGGAAAACAATTAATGAAAGCAACGAAGTAAACAGTGCAATATCTCATTACTTCACGACTCACCTTCACTAAAAAGATAGCCAGCGATATACACTCTTACCTTTAGCCCGATACAGAGTTTATCTTCGGCTATAACATTCCACCCTAATAAGCTTTTGTCTCCATAATCTACCTGTTTTACAGATGCCATATAAAGACCGTAATCAATTTTATGACGGAATAAAAAAGCCCCTATTAAGGGGCAATATAGCACTGAAGAAAGCCTAAACTACAAATCAGCTAATACCCATACAAAGGTACTTAATCTCAACATAATCATCGATACCGTATTTAGAACCTTCGCGACCTAAACCCGACTCTTTGATACCGCCAAATGGCGCTACTTCTGTTGAAATAATACCCTCATTAATCCCAACCATACCGTACTCTAAAGCTTCCGATACGCGCCAAACACGTCCTATATCTCGCGAATAGAAATACGCAGCCAACCCAAATGGTGTGTCATTAGCCATCTGTACTACATCTTGCTCTTCAGTAAATGGGATCAAAGTCGCCACTGGGCCAAAGATCTCTTCCTGAGCAATACGCATATTATTATCAACGTTACTTAAAATCGTTGGGCGATAGCCGTTTATTACAGTCGTAAAGCGTTCACCACCACTCAGCAATGTTGCGCCATTATCCAACGCATCATTAACTAGGCTTTCAACTTTATTCAACGCACGGTCATCAATAAGTGGGCCTATTGCGACACCTTCATCAAACCCATTACCTACCGCAAGCGCTTGTACCGCTGTCTTTAATTTCTCAGCAAAAGTGTCGTAAACCGCTTCATGAACAAAGATCCGATTAGTACAAACACAAGTCTGCCCCGCATTACGGAATTTTGAAGCAATCACTCCGCTAATCGCTGCATCTAAGTCAGCATCATCAAAAACAATAAAAGGTGCATTACCTCCCAACTCCAACGAAACCTTCTTAACATTGCTAGCGCACTGCTCCGCTAATAACTTACCTACAGGTGTAGAGCCGGTAAACGATAGCTTACGTACACGAGAGTCCGCACACAGTACTTTGCCAACTTCTGGTGCATTCGTGGATGTAACAACATTAAACACCCCTTTAGGGAATCCCGCTTCGAGTGCAAGCTGAGCAAGTGCCAGCGCTGACAAGGGTGTAAGCTCCGATGGTTTAATGACTACCGGACAGCCCGCCGCTAGGGCCGGAGCCACTTTACGAGTAATCATCGCTATAGGGAAGTTCCACGGCGTGATGGCTGCAGCAACACCAATCGGCTGCTTAAGTACTAGCAGACGCTTATCACGACCATGTGGCGGAATAATATCCCCATAGACACGCTTCGCTTCTTCGGCAAACCATTCAACAAACGATGCGCCATACAGCACTTCACCACGTGCTTCATTAACCGGTTTGCCTTGCTCTGACGTCATCAAAACAGCAAGATCATCTTGCGCTTCAATAATCAGATCAAACCATCGACGTAGCAACGCGCTACGCTCTTTACCGGTATAAGCACTCCAATCGGAACGAGCCGCTTCAGCAGCGGTAATCGCGCGACGAGTATCATCAGCACCTAAGTCCGCGACTTCTGCAAGAACGTCCCCTGTCGCCGGATTCTTAACGACAAAAACATCGCCGTTACTTGCATCGCACCACTGCCCATCAATAAAGGACTGCTGTTGTAATAAAGTAGGATTATTTAATTGCATTTAAAGGCCTCATACGGCAATTTTCCGTAACCTTGAACCTAACACGAACAAGGTTACTGGCATTTAGTTGGCTCTATCAATATAGACATGAATAAACTGTCTTTAAGGCGAAGTTTTTACCCCCCCAAAGCACTCCAATTTCATATCAAAATGAGCTATCACCACGCCGCTTGATAGATAGCTGTTGCATCCTCAAGGCTAACTTCACGTGGATTATTGACTAATAAACGAGTCTGCTTCATCGCATCCAGGGCTAAAGTAGGTATTGCCGACTCTTCGATATCGTAATCACGTAGTTGCGGTAATATTCCGAGGGAGCGGTTTAGCTTATCTAGCGCTTCGATGAATGCATTGCTTCGCTCTACAACATCAGCAATTTCTGCTAACTGAGGAAAAACCAACGGCGCTAACTCAGCATATTGCTCAGCACACTCAGACTGGTTAAAACGCATCACATGCGGTAACACTAGCGCATTGGTTAAACCATGAGGCAGATGATAGATACCACCCAATGGATAAGCCAATGCATGAACAGCAGCCACTGGGGAATTAGCAAACGCTTGCCCAGCTAGCATTGATCCCAATAACATATTTGAGCGTACTTGAAGATCCGTACCATCATGAACCGCCGACTCAATGTTAGCACCTAAGAGCAGTAAGGCCTCTTTGGCGGACGCATCAGAAATCAAATTATGGTTAGGGCTTGCAGAGGTATAAGCTTCAATAGCATGCACCATCGCATCAACACCAGTTGTAGCAGTCACCATCGCCGGTAAGCCTAAGGTCAATTCAGCATCCAACAGAGCCAGATCAGGTAGTAATTGAGAGGAGACAACCCCTTTTTTCTCCCCTTCCCCAACCGTAATGATGGATACAGCAGTCACTTCAGAACCAGTACCAGCCGTCGTAGGGATCTGAATCAGTGGAAGGCGCTGACCTTTCACCATATTAACCCCATAAATATCAGCTAATGATTCTTCGCCTTTTGCTAGTAATGCAACAAGCTTAGCAACGTCCATCGAGGAACCACCACCTAAACCGATCACACCCTCAACACCCGCATCTATAGCTTGCTGAGTTGCGGCTAGTACAATCTGTTCCGCTGGATCCGCTAGAACCTGATCAAAAACTAAAGCTTCAACACCTGCAGCTTTAAGTGTGTCCAATATAGGTGCTAGCAAACCTGCATTAACAATCCCTTGGTCAGTAACCACCATCACCCGCTGACCTATAGTACGCAGGCAAATCTCACCCAGCTCTTTTGCTGCACCTGGTTTACAAATCAGTTGCTTAGGAAAATTAAAAACAAAATCAGTCATTACTCTTCTCCTACCTGCTTCTGTGCAGATACTGCGCCACGCTCTATAGTGTAAATTTTATCGACCAAATCAGCCGAGTGGCTATAATCCGATTCAGACAGTAATACCGTTAGACCTTCATCTTTTAAGGTATGTAAAACACTCGCCAATCGACGGGATAAGGCCGGCGCTACACCTTCAAAAGGCTCATCTAATAGTAATAAGTGACTACCCGTCATCAACGCCCTAGCAAGAGCTACCAATTTTTGCTGGCCACCGGACAACTGCAGTGCTTTTCGGTCTGCAAATGCTTCTACTTCTGGCATCAACTCATAAACCCAAGCCAAACGCGCTTCAGCGCCTGGTAGCGTATTAGCCCAAGCTGGTATAAGAATATTTTCCTCGACCGTTAGCGTTGGTACGAGCTGTCGGTCTTCAGGCATATAGCCCACTTTCGCCTGTGATCTGAAGTGAGGCGCTAACGTCGTCATATCTTGACCGTGGATCGTAATACTGCCCGACTCAGGCGCAAGCAAGCCCATTACGGTCCGCATCAGTGTCGTTTTACCTGCACCATTGCGGCCAATCAGACCCACAAGAACACCCGGCTCGATGGCCAGATTAACATCACGCAATATGGGCGTACCGGCAATATTTGTATTAATCGATGACAACTTAAGCATGTTGCACCTCCTGTTCGTAATCGATATCTAGGTGGTGGCCCGTAACAAGCTCTTTTACTTTTTCATCATTCATGACTTCACTTACTGCACCATCGGCTAATACTCGACCATCATAAAAAGCAATAAGGCGGGTTGAATAACGCGCAATCACTTCCATATCATGTTCAACGAACAACACAGCCGCCCCTGACTTACGTACAGCACGCATCACGGTATCCATCAACTCAAACTTATCATCAATGGCCACACCTGAAGTCGGCTCATCAAGTAGCAAGATTTCAGGTTTACGCAACATCGCTAAAGCGATATCAAGTAACTTCCTAACACCCTGAGGCAAGGTCACAACCGTTTCAGCCATATAGCTGGTAATGCCATACTCTTCCAACAGCTGTTCAGCCTGCTGAATATTGGCTTTTGTTGCTAAGGGGCTCATCAACGGTAAAATCTTGTGCTTCATGATGCCGTAAGCGATCAAGACATTATCTAGTACCGTCAATTCAGGAAATAGTTGTGCGACCTGAAATGAACGGCAGATACCTGCTCGCATAACCTGCCGAGGGTTTTTCCCAACAATACTTTTACCTTTAAATAAGATCTCACCGCTACTGGGTGCAAGATAGCCAGTTACCATATTGATAAAGGTTGTTTTACCCGCGCCATTTGAGCCAATGACACCAACAATTTCACCCGCATTAATCGTGACATCGATATCAGCCGCCGCCGTAACAGCACCAAAATTACGAGCCAATGAACGTGTTTCTAATAAAGCACTCATAATGGCTTACCTTTCGTTACGCGCTCGACCAGAGACCAAACACCTTTAGGTAGATAGAGAATGATGACCAGTAACGCTATACCTAAAATCATCTGCCATGTGTAAGGGGATATTTGGAATGCATAAGTTCGCAACAACTCAAATAGCACCGCGCCAATAACGGGACCCGCAGCATGACCAACGCCACCCATCAAGGCAATAAAGACAAACTCACCGGAGGTCGTCCAATACGCCATTTCAGGATCAATGTGACCGGCCGCTAGCGCCGTAATACCACCACCAAGTCCAGCCATTGCAGCGGCTAATAGATATTTCGTATAGATAATTCTACGCACTGAAGCACCTAGATATTCGACACGAATTTCATTCTCTCGAACCGCCTCACCGGCATAACCCATTGGGGATCGAAGATAGCGCCACACAAAGATACCCACCCCAACAAGCGCAACTACAGCTAAACCGTAGGCAAGGAAGGGGCCGCTTTCACCTGTAGGCGTCCAACCGAACAACAAAGGTGGCTTAACATTAAAACCATCGGATGAACCAAAGGCAGAGCTTTTAACCAGTACACCGTAAAGGATCATCGAGAAAGCCATCGAGAACATGGCGAAGAATATATCCCTGTAACGGCATAGAAGCAGCCCAATAACCGCCGCTAAAGCGACACAAACCACTACCGCCAGTAAGATCAGCAGCAATGCATTTTGGGTTTCAAAATAGTCGCCAGCGATACCAACACAATAGGCACCTAGGCAGTAGTAAAGACCTTGACCAAATGAGACAAGCCCTGCACGCATCAGCAGCAGTAGTCCCATCACAACGAGCCCTTTAGCGAATGCTAAGGTCAATAAAAATGTTAACCATCCCGGCATAAAGAGGCCAGCCGCTAATAACGCGATACCTGCCCCTATGATCATCGTCGTTGCATATTTCATGTTAAATTTTCCTCGCGGTAGCAATGGCAAAGAGGCCCTGAGGACGGAACGCAAGTACTAACCCCATCACACCATAAATAACAAACAACTCAGCATCAGG
Source organism: Neptuniibacter sp. 2_MG-2023 (assembly GCF_030547495.1). Lineage (NCBI taxonomy): Bacteria > Pseudomonadati > Pseudomonadota > Gammaproteobacteria > Oceanospirillales > Oceanospirillaceae > Neptuniibacter > Neptuniibacter sp. 2_MG-2023. The sequence goes on from NZ_JAUOQC010000005.1 coordinate 187,836, forward strand.
GTAAAGATGTACCGCCGCAGAGCGGGCCAGCCCAACAATTAAGGCACCCAGTAATGCACCCCCTACACTGCCTAAGCCGCCAATTACCACCACAGCAAACGCCAAAATAATAACTTCAACACCAATGCCCGGCATAACAGAGATGCCTGGCGCCGTCAATGCACCCGCCAACGCACCTAAAACAGCACCAATAACAAAAGTAACTGTAAACATACGTGTGACGTTAATACCGAGGAAAGCAGCTGTATCACGATCATGAATAACCGCTTGTAGCAACTTACCTTTGCGGGTTCTATTCAGTCCCCACCAAAGTACAAAACAGATCAGTGCTGATACAAAAATCAACAAGATGTCATAATTTGCAAACGACAAGCCCGCCAGCTTTGTTCGTCCTAAAAGGGTATATGGCTGATAAGCAAAATACGCATCAACGCCCCAAATCAGCTTAATAACATCTTCCAGTATCAATAAAATCGCATAGGTCACTAGAATCATGACCACTTCGTCACGACCGTACATCATCCTTAACAGACCGCGCTCGATCAGAAGTCCTACTATGGTTCCGCCAATGAGGGCAGCCCCTAGCAGCATAAAATAAGCTCCCCACGGTGGATAACCACCCGCTAAATAAAACCCCACCAGCGAGGCACCGCCGTAAGCACCAATGGCATAAAAACTACCATGGGCCATATTAAGAATTCTCATCACACCGTAGATGAGAGTTAGGCCGGCTGCGATTACAAAAAGCCAGGAGGCGTAAATAACGCCATCCATCAACATCGCAATTACCAATTTCATGAGCAACGCTCCAGATTTACAAAAAAAAGGGCAAAAAAAAGACAAGCCAGCGTGATGCTAGCTTGTCGGATGCGCATTTAGTTACATTTAGCGCCAGGCATACCTTTTTCAATCCACTCATTGGCAGGCATATTATCGGAAGGGTTAACACATTCAGCCGCATAGCGACGAACATCAGTTACAGCAGGTTTACCATCTTTAAGTGCATAACGGCCATAGACCATTTCCATGCTTGCCTGATGGCCTTTACCCATATTCATAGAAACCTTGCCGCCCGGACCTTCATATTCAAGGTACTCAAACGCGGACACAACATCTTCAGTCGTCGGCTGGCCAGAAACCTTAGCCGCTGCTTGCTCTGTCGCAAGTTTCAAACCAAGAATACCTTGCACCATTTTATAAGCTGGGTAGGTTGGCTGGGTGCCAAAACGTTTACTGTAAGCATCACGGAACCAACGGTTCAGCGCATTATCCGGTGCATAAATACCAAATGGACCACGGCCGCCTAAGATCGTGCCTTCAGGGATCTGATCAGACAAACGGTACATCGCACTTTCACCGGTTGTCAGTAAGGCTGTTTGATCTTCAAACAAACCACGTGCAGCACCCTGAAGTAGGAAGGCTTCCATATCACCACCCCAGAAAGAGGAATGAATCACGTCAGCTGAATTCACCATCAGTGCAGAAATTTCTGCGCCATACTGGCCTGCATATATTTTAGGGAACTGCTTAGTTGGCACATCAATATCAGCCTGCAGACCTTTTAATGAACCGTAAAAATCAGCCCAAGACTCATGTCCAAACGAGTAGTTCTGGTTAATACCAGATACCGCTTTCAAATTAGGGAAAATATCTTTGATATAGTAGGACGCAGCTACGCTATCCATCGTTGTTGTCGGACCCGTACGGAAAACGTATTTAAATGAGTTATCTTCAAATACACGAGGCGTACCACAGTCAAACAATACCGTTAGGGTTTTTAGCTCTTCTGCAACCGCAGGTACCGCTAGGCAATCCCCTGATGAGATATAACCCACAACCGCATCAACACCTTGACGCTCAACCAAGTTGCGATATTCTGAAGATTGCTTAGTCGCACCACCAGCTTCATCTACATAGATAGGTTTAATGGTACGACCATTAATCCCTTTAGCGTTATACGGCGCAGGTAAGGCCCCTTCATTCAACGTTTCTAATAAAAGGTTCGCAGCGTTCTGCGCTGGTACACCAAAAGGTCCGGCAGCACCGCCAGAAAGAAAAGTAACCAAACCTAATTTGTATTCATCAGCAGCCAGAACAGGCTGAGCAACGGCTGAGGCTACAAGTAACCCCACTAAAGCAGACTTTTTAGCAAATGGTATAAACATTATTTTTTCGCCTTTTCATTCTTATCGTTATGGTTGTGAATAAAATGAGCGGCTTATGCGCGCCCATTCACTGCACTACTCGACAGGATTGAGCAAGCCATGTGCCAAGAAAAAACAAAACATCTAACCATTTGTTTAAAAAGGAAATTTTATAAATAAAAAGGGGAAACCCGATCACAGCAACAAGCTACCGATCGTTAACCGCTCAATCATGAGCGCCTAAAAAGACGCTACCGATCAAACAAAGGCTAATGGAGAGACGTACAAAAGACGGATAGAACACAAAGAAATCGGAATAAGTCCCAACAACAGAACTACTTGGGCTCAGTCTGTTCTGACAAATTAGGATGATAAATCATCCAATTACCTAGCATCATTCGGGCGGGCAAAAAACGGCGATCAGGTATAGTTTCACCTATCGCTATAACCTGCTGTAATTGGTGATTAAGTGGATTCATAAATGAAACAAAACCATCAGGGTCTTCCGGCAGCTTAAGTCGTAAAGAACTAAAAGCCTCCCTTATATCTTCATCACTCGCTTCAGGCCCGGCTAAACGCAGCGCTTCAGAGATAGCTAAAATACCGGAATACGCTCCCTCCGCTGCGTAAGAGGGATAACGCCCTGTTAATTTATGGAAGCGTTCAACAAACCATTTATTATAATCTGTTTCCGGCCAGTTATTATGATGCCTCGACGATAAAATAAGCCCCGCAGGCATATCCTCACCTAATGCGGCCAACACTTCATAATTACCACCCGTATCAAAATTAGCGAAACGAGCATGCTTAAACAGTGTTGTTTGATTCGCCTGCTGAATGAATGCAACCAGATCTCCACCCCAAAGAGCATTGACGACTAAATCAACTTTCTTATCAACAAGTGCTCTGAGGTAAGAGGAGTAATCGGGTTCATAGAGCTTAGGCCAAAGAACAGTTTCAACTTGATAATTAACACCTTCATAATCAAGCCGATCTCGTAAGTCTCTCCATGCCTGATAGCCATAGTCATAGTCCGGACCTATATAGGCAAGACGTAAGGGCTTAGCACGCGCACCCTTATTAAATTTTTTCTTAATATAGAGTGCCGCAGCCTGCATCGATTGCTGAGCATTATTACTGACACGAAAATAGTAATCCCGTGCCTTTCCACTCGTTAACTTTGAGGATGCATGATCAGTCCCAATAAAGAAGATTTTTTCCTCTTCAGCTACTTCCGCCACTTGTAAAGCTATAGACGAATTCACGACACCACAAATAAAACGTACACCGTCTTTTCGAACGAAATCCCGCACCTGACGCGCTGCCTTTGATGCCTTAGAACTACTATCTGCCACCAACACGCGAATAGGCGGATACGATAAAGGGGGTTGCTGTAAACGCTCGAACGCGAGTTTAATACCTATAACACTATCTTGCCCATAAATACCTCCTCGCCCCCCCATAGGAAAAAGACAGCCTACGCTAGCTTGAGCATCAGCCTTCGATGCACCCAATACCAACTCCCCAGCTTCGACTCGGCTAATGAGTAACAAACAAACACAGATAAGCCTGAGCATCATTCCCCATTCTCCAGATTTAAGCGCTGTATTCTTCGCTTGAGTGCATGACGAGAGATACCTAATTTCTCGGCTGCTAACCCTTTCCGCCAATCAGACTCTTTAAGTGCGTCTAAAATCAACTGCCGCTCATGATCCTCAACAGCCTCACGATAATCATCTTTAACCACTGGCGCTATACGTGAACCTTCATCAAACTCTGCCGGAAGCATCTTGACCGTAATACGTTGACCAGAATAGAGGATCGTTAATCGCTCCATCAGATTTTTTAACTCTCGAATATTGCCCGGCCAATCATATTTCTCAAGCACACTAAGTACCTCATCATCGAGCTCAATCGGCTCGCAATGCTCCTGACGCGCAAACAGTTCACTAAAGTGGGCAACCAATAAAGTCACATCTCGATCCCGCTCAGACAGACCCGGAATATCTACAGGTAATACATTTAAACGATAAAATAGATCGGCTCTAAAAGTACCGGCCTCGACATTCGCTTTTAAATTACAGTTAGTAGCAGCCACTACAAATACATTCGCCTGCCGTTCACGGCCTGCGCCAACGGGACGATAATTACGGTTTTCTAAGAAACTCAGCAATTTGGCTTGCAGATGAAGAGGAATTTCACCAATTTCATCTAAAAATAACGTACCGCCGTCCGCTAGATCGATCAAACCTGCGCGACGCTGATTCGCACCCGTATAGGCGCCCCGCTCCGCACCAAACAACTCAGCCTCAATCAATTGTTCCGGCAGTGCTGCACAGTTCACTTCAATAAAGGGTGCATCAGTAAAGCGAACATCATGTAACGCGCGCGCCACTAGCGCTTTACCTGTACCAGAAGGCCCCGTTATCAACACGGTTTTTCCCGAACTTTGCCCAACACGCTCAATCGCATCACGCAAGGCGGTCATCTCTCTACTACTACCCACTAAAGGGCCCGTTTCTGTACTTTTTTCTCTTAAAAAACGGATCTCTCGCAGCATACGAATACGCTCAGTGCTACGACGAATGAGTAAGATCAACTCCTCAATATCAAACGGTTTAGTTATATAATCTATAGCCCCCTCTTTGACCGCCTTAACAGCCGAGCGTGTATCCCCATGGGCTGAAATCATAATGACAGGAAGGTCAGGGTTCTGTGCCCTCAGTTGTACGAGCACTTTTATACCCGATATATCCGGTAAGCCTAGATCTAATAACACAACATCAGGGTTTAATATTTTAGCTTGCTCTATCCCTTCGTTACCGGTGTAAGCTCCACTGACAAGCATCCCCTCATCACGGAGGGAAAAACTGATACTACGAACTAAATTACGTTCATCATCAATAACTAGAACTGATATTGCCTTATTCATAACTACTCCTGAGCCTCTGCAACAGGTAAAAACACGGTAACCGTTGTGCCTTCACTTTTGGTACTCTCAATGCTCATTCGCCCGCCATTACTTTTAATCAGCGTATTACAAATCGCTAACCCTAACCCTGTACCGGCAGATTTCGTTGTATAGAAAGGCTCCATAATATGAGCCAAAATATCTTCTGGCATTCCTTGCCCATTATCTCGGACAGATAACGCAATTTCTGCACCCTTTTGACATCCATCCAGTGCGATCAAATCACCTTGAACAGACATCGCCTCGAGCGCATTCAATAACAGATTCATTAATACTTGCCGAACATGCCCTTCATCGGCCATCAAAAACATAGATGGAGGACACTGCATGCGTAACTCTATATTTTGATTGCGAGCAGATGCTCCAACCAATGCGACAACACTACTAAGTAGCTCCTTCGCATCGATTCGACTTGCTAAAGGGTCCCGAGGTCGAGCAAAGTTAAGTAGATTTTCAAGCACATCGTTCACACGATCGATCTCTTCCTCAACGAGGCTCATCATCTCTTTATTTTCTGGATTTTTTTCTCGCCGAGAGAGCGCTGCTACAGTTGTGCGGATAGTCGTTAAGGGGTTGCGTATATCATGCGCTAGGCCTGCAGCTAGCTGGCCTAAAGTCGCCTGTCGCTCTATAGCTAAAGTCGACCGAATGAATTTTTTCAATTGAAGTCTCATTCGCTCAATCGACTGGGTAAGGCGCAGCATCTCCATCCCTTGAACATGGGCAACAGGCGTTTCCAAATTACCAAGAGCTACCTGCTCAACACTATCAATCAGACTTTCAACTTGTCGATTTAAACGCCGAGAGATACTCATATGCAGCCAAAATAACCCGGCTACGGTGAATATCATCAGAATAATTAGCCAATAACGCATCCTTTCAACCGGCGACATGACCAACTCTCGATCTTGTATTACATGTAACGACCATCCCGGTAGCAAACTAAATTTTTGCACCGAATTTTCAGTAATATTTACCGGCTGACCAACCACATCGTAGGTATTGTCATCCCCAGCCTGTAGCAAAACCCGAAACGTGGTTCCCTGATCCAAACCACGCAATATCTCTGTAAATGAATTGAATCGAAGAACCAGACCAATACTGCCCTTTTGATCTGTATTAACATCCAACTGTCGCGAAGTCCGTAAAACAACGCCCGAAGGGCGCTCAATAGAGTATGCTGACGGACCTATCAATTCTGCGCCTTCAAACTCATAAACATTATTCTTAGAGATTAAACCTATTTCCCGTTTATCCGGAAAGCTCCACGCAACCTCCCCCTTCTCATCGAAAAAGACAACCCCATAGACACTTCTCGCATCCACTTGCAGCCGCAGGAAGCTCTCAAGCTCAGAGGAGATATTCTGTCGCCCCTCAGGAACAAAATATTCAGGGCTATCAAATTGATCCGTCAACGCCTGAATTTCAAATTTACGTTCACGAATAAAAACACGAAACTCATTTTGAGTAGCAGCGACCCTTGTCGCCAGTTGCTCTTCCGTTAAGCGGGTGACTAATTGAGAGAAGTAGGAATCGTACAGGCTCGCAAATCCAATCAAAGGGATTAGCGCAACTAAAAGGGATAACCATAAATATTTCGATGCGAGGCGATTTTTTGAAACCCCATGGGGCAACATTTCAACTTCAGTCGCCGTTTCACTTTCTTGTGATCTTATATGCCGAACTACTGAATGATCACCGTTCAAAGAAATATCCTATTATTGGACAATATTATTTTTATCGATCAAATGTGTAAGCAAGAATAACACCATGCCATAAAAAGAAAGGAACAGGCTTATAAGAGTAGCTCATTTAGGCGTGATGAGCGAAAAACGATCAAAAGCACATCTTTGAGCGATCGAAAACCGCTCAAGACTATCAGGCAATAATTACAACGCAAAAAACAAAAAGCCCCGCAATAGCAGGGCCTTTTGGAATCACACAATGTAAAACCTTACATTTTACATTTATGGAACGCTAAAACGGAATATCATCATCAAAGTCATCAAACCCAGGAGCGGCTTGCGGTGCCGGAGCCGGTTGTGGCGCTGGCGCTGCAGGACGCTGAGCAGGTTTAGATTGCTGAGGCGCATACTGAGGCTGAGATGCTGGTTGTTGAGGGGCCGGTGCAGACTGCTGAGGCGCATAACCACCCGCTTGCGGCTGCTGCTGATAACCACCGCCATCCCCAGCTCCTCGACTATCAAGCAACTGCATTTCGCTGGCGACGATCTCAGTCGTATAACGATCAGCGCCACTTTGATCCTGCCATTTACGCGTTCGCAAAGCACCTTCGACATAAACTTTACCGCCTTTGCGCATGTACTCGCCGGCGATTTCAGCTAAGCGGTTAAAAAAGACAACACGGTGCCACTCTGTACGCTCTTGCTGCTGACCTGTCTGTTTATCTTTCCATGATTCAGACGTTGCAATCGTTACGTTAGTGACAGCATTACCGTTAGGCATATAACGTACTTCTGGATCCCCGCCCAGATTACCGACCAAAATTACTTTGTTAACACCACGTGCCATTGTTCTCTCCAAAATCTTTGTTCGCGTCAGATGCTAAAAGCTACGCATATAACAGCAAAGCTTACCACGCGATCAGTTGAACTCCCATAGCAAACAGTAATCATAATTTATCTATCTGTATAGAAATAAAGATAGAGCTTCAGGCAACCGCAAAAGTCTTTATAATGATATGTTTGCTTGACCTTAGGTATACACTAAGCGAGTAAATATTGAGTAAGATTTAGCTAAATAGCTCACAGTAACAAGTGGTTTGCACCGTTACTGATTCACTTGAATAAAAACAGGCGTATACATGGATAAGATTCTGGTCCAAGGTGCTCGCACCCATAACCTGAAAAACATTGATATTGAAATACCACGCGATAAGTTAATCGTGATCACTGGCCTTTCAGGTTCCGGTAAGTCTTCTCTTGCTTTCGACACTCTGTATGCAGAGGGACAGCGCCGATATGTAGAGTCACTATCAACTTATGCACGTCAATTCCTATCAATGATGGAAAAACCCGACGTTGATCATATAGAAGGCCTATCACCCGCAATCTCTATTGAGCAGAAATCAACATCTCATAACCCCCGCTCAACAGTAGGCACTATCACAGAGATCTACGATTATTTACGCCTACTCTTTGCCCGCGCAGGCGAACCGCGCTGCCCCGATCACAATCTTCCTTTGGCGGCCCAAACAATTAGCCAAATGGTTGACCAAGTCCTTGAAAAAGAAGAAGGCACTAAGCTTATGCTTCTAGCGCCTGTAGTTCAGGGCAGAAAAGGTGAGCAGCTACACACGATTAGTAACCTACGTGCGGAAGGTTTTATCCGTGCCCGCATCGATGGCATAGTCGTAGATTTAGATTCAGCGCCAGAATTAGATAAAAACAAAAAACATGACATTGAAGTTGTTATAGACCGTTTTAAAGTACGTCCCGATCTTCAAACACGTTTATCAGAATCTTTTGAAACCGCCCTCAATTTAACTGACGGCATTGCAAAAGTAGTTAACATGGAAGATGAGACAGATGAACTGATCTTCTCAGCTCGTTTCGCATGTCCCACCTGCGGCCACAGCATTCAAGAATTAGAACCCCGCTTATTCTCTTTTAACAATCCTCACGGTGCTTGCCCAAGCTGTGATGGTTTAGGCGTAAAGCAATACTTTGATAAAAGCAAAGTAGTACATGATGCCAGTTTAACCCTATCAGAAGGTGCTATTAGAGGCTGGGATAGAAGAAGCCTTTATTACTTCCAACAGCTTAAAGCTGTAGCAGAGCAATATGGTTTTGATATGGACACACCGTTCAATAAGCTGAAACCAGCGCATCAAGATCTGATTCTGGAAGGAACAGGTAAAGAGACGGTCACATTTAAATACCTGAATGACCGTGGCGATATTATTAATAAAGCCCACCCTTTTGAAGGCGTACTCAATAATCTACAGCGCCGCTACAAAGAAACAGAGTCAGATACCGTTCGTGAAGACCTTGCTAAATATCTAAATATGCAACCTTGCTCCTCCTGTGATGGCAGTCGTTTACGCAGAGAAGCTCGTCACGTTTTTATTGATGAACATACATTACCGCAGATAGTAAAAAAACCTATTGGCGACAGTTTAGATTATTTCAATCAACTAGAATTAGTAGGAAAGCAGGGGGAGATAGCAGACAAAATACTTAAAGAGATTCGAGAGCGTTTAAGCTTCTTGGTTAACGTAGGTCTTGAATACCTCTCTTTAGATCGTAACGCAGACACCCTTTCTGGCGGCGAAGCACAACGGATAAGACTTGCGAGCCAAATTGGCGCAGGCCTAGTGGGTGTAATGTACATCCTCGATGAACCCTCTATAGGGCTACATCAGCGTGATAATGAACGTTTACTTAAAACTCTGATCCACCTTAGAGATCTTGGAAACACCGTTATTGTAGTCGAACATGACGAAGATGCGATTAGACTAGCAGATTATGTAATTGATGTAGGCCCCGGTGCGGGTGTGCATGGCGGTGAGATTATCGCGCAGGGACTACCAGAAGAAGTGATGAACAATCCAGATTCAATCACAGGGCAATACCTCAGCGGTGCCAGAAAAATAGCCATTCCAGAAAAACGAGGAACCTATAATCCAGATAAAGTACTGGAACTTGAAGGAGCAACAGGAAATAACTTAAATGAAGTAAACCTAACTATTCCTGTAGGCCTACTCACATGTATTACCGGCGTATCTGGTTCAGGAAAGTCGACCCTAATTAATAACACCTTATATCCAATTGCTGCCACAGAACTAAACCGCGCAACAACACTGGATCCTGCCCCCCATAGGAGTATTAAAGGCCTACAACATTTCGATAAAGTTATCGATATTGATCAGAGCCCTATAGGTCGTACTCCAAGATCAAATCCAGCAACTTATACCGGCATATTTACACCGGTACGCGAACTCTTTGCTGGCACACAAGAAGCCCGCTCTCGCGGTTATAAACCAGGAAGGTTTAGCTTCAATGTTAAGGGCGGCCGCTGTGAAGCTTGCCAAGGTGATGGTGTTATTAAGGTTGAGATGCATTTCCTACCGGATATCTATGTCCCTTGCGATGTATGTAAAGGTAAACGCTATAACCGTGAAACCCTCGAAGTAAAATACAAAGGGAAAAATATACACGAAGTGCTCGACCTTACCGTTGAAGATGCACGTGTATTTTTTGACGCGATTCCCGCTCTAGCCCGTCGCTTACAAACTTTGATCGATGTAGGACTCTCCTATATCCGTTTAGGACAGGCTGCTACCACACTATCAGGTGGCGAAGCCCAACGTATCAAATTAGCTAAAGAGCTATCAAAACGTGATACAGGCCAGACGCTCTATATACTCGACGAACCAACTACAGGGCTTCACTTTTATGATATCCAACAGCTTCTTAATGTGTTGAACCGCTTACGAGATCACGGCAATACTATTGTCGTTATTGAACACAATCTTGATGTCATAAAAACAGCTGATTGGATAGTAGATTTAGGCCCAGAAGGCGGGATTAAAGGAGGTTACATCATCGCAGAGGGAACACCGGAAGATGTAGCCAAAAACAAAAAATCCTACACCGGACACTTTTTGAAAGCGATGCTTAAATAGAAGGGGATTTGATAAGCGCCTCTGGGCGCTTTGAATAAAAGCACCTATTTTTCAGACAGTATAGGCAATAAAAAACCCGGCAAAAGCCGGGTTTTTTTGATCAAGAAAACTTAATCTTATGACTCATCCGCAGCAGAAGCTTCAGGACGGTCAACTAGCTCAACATAAGCCATCGGAGCGTTGTCACCAGGACGGAAGCCGCATTTTAGAATGCGAACATAACCGCCAGGACGAGCGCTGTAACGCGGGCCTAGTTCATTGAACAGTTTACCAACAGCAACTTTGCTGCCAGTACGTGCGAATGCCAAACGGCGGTTCGCAACAGTGTCGTTTTTAGCTAGAGTAATCAGTGGCTCAGCATAGCCGCGCAGTTCTTTCGCTTTAGGCAGAGTTGTACGAATCAACTCGTGCTCAAACAAAGAAACTGACATGTTTTTAAACATGGCTTTGCGGTGCGCACTGGTACGACCTAACTTACGACCAGATTTACGATGACGCATGATAAATACCTACCAAACTAGTCAGTTTTATCGCCGAATCAGGAAGCGACTTTATCGTCGTTCTTAAGGCTAGCCGGTGGCCAGTTCTCAAGACGCATACCAAGAGACAAGCCCTTTGATGCCAAAACGTCTTTAATTTCTGTCAGCGACTTCTTACCTAAATTCGGAGTCTTAAGCAGCTCAACTTCTGTGCGCTGAATCAGATCACCAATATAGTAAATCTGTTCTGCTTTCAGACAGTTGGCGGAACGTACAGTCAACTCCAGATCATCTACAGGGCGCAGAAGAATTGGATCAATCTCCGGTTCTTCTGGAACATCCTTAGCCTGATCAGCACCATCTTCAAGGTCAACAAATACAATCAATTGCTGCTGCAAGATAGTAGCTGCGCGACGGATAGCTTCTTCTGGATCGATCGTACCGTTAGATTCGATGTCGATTACCAGTTTATCCAAGTCAGTACGCTGCTCTACACGTGCGCTTTCTACTACGTAGGAAACGCGACGTACAGGACTGAATGTAGCATCCAGCTGTAGACGACCGATTGCACGAGTCTCTTCTTCTTCAGAAACACGAGAGTCTGCTGGAACGTAGCCACGGCCACGACCAATAGTCAGCTGCATGTTAAGACTCGCACCTTCATTTAGGTGAGCAATCACATGGTCCGGATTAGCAATTTCAACATCCTGATTCAGTTGAATATCACCAGCAGTCACAGGACCTGCTTCAGATTTGCTCAGAGTCAGGGTAACTTCGTCGTTGTTGTGCAACAACACAGAAACCCCTTTAAGGTTCAGGAGGATTTCAATCACATCTTCCTGAACACCTTCAATTGTGCTGTACTCATGCAATACGCCTTCAATTTCTACTTCCGTTACGGCACAACCCGGCATAGAAGATAAAAGAATACGGCGTAATGCATTGCCCAGCGTATGGCCAAATCCACGCTCAAGTGGCTCAAGAGTCACCTTAGCACGCGTTTTGCTGATTTCTTGTACGTCAATATGACGTGGACTTAGAAACTCATTTACCGAACGCTGCATATTTCCACCAAATTAAAGTTAAAATTACTTCGAGTACAGCTCAACAATAAGCTGCTCGTTGATATCTGCAGATAGATCAGAACGCTCAGGAGTGGCTTTATAAGTCCCTTCCATTTTAGCAGCGTCTACTTCAACCCATTCTATTGCTGTACGTTGACCAGCTAATTCAAGTGCGTTTTTAATACGCAACTGAGCTTTAGCTTTTTCACGAACTGCAACAACATCACCTGCTTTAACTTGGTAGGATGCAATGTTCACAACCTGGCCGTTAACAGTGATCGAACGATGAGAAACGATCTGACGAGCTTCAGCGCGAGTAGCACCAAATCCCATACGATAAACAACGTTGTCCAAACGGCCTTCTAGCAGCTGCAGCAAGTTTTCACCTGTTGCACCACTACGACGAGCCGCTTCTTTATAATAACTACGGAACTGACGTTCCAGAACGCCGTACATACGACGAACTTTCTGTTTTTCACGTAACTGCAAGCCATAGTCGGATAACCGACCACGACGTGCGCCGTGAACACCAGGGACAGTCTCAGCTTTACACTTGCTGTCCAGTGCACGAACACCGCTCTTCAGGAAAAGGTCTGTACCTTCCCGGCGAGACAGTTTGCACTTAGGTCCAAGATAACGAGCCATATTACCGTCTCCAGGTTAAACGCGACGTTTCTTCGGAGGACGACAACCATTGTGTGGTATAGGCGTCACATCCGTTATATTTGCGATTTTGTAGCCACATGAGTTCAGTGCACGAACTGCAGATTCACGGCCGGGTCCAGGACCCTTCACAAATACGTCGAGGTTTTTCAGGCCATACTCAAGTGCAGCCTGTCCAGCGCGCTCAGCAGCAACCTGAGCAGCGAATGGGGTACTCTTACGAGAACCGCGGAAGCCGGAGCCACCTGCAGTTGCCCAAGAAAGAGCATTACCCTGGCGATCAGTAATTGTAATGATCGTATTGTTGAAAGAAGCATGAATATGGGCGAACCCATCCGCAACCTGCTTCTTCACTTTTTTGCGTGTGCGATTACCTGGCTTTGCCATATTGGGAATTCCTATCGCTTACCACTTATTTACGGATCGGCTTACGCGGGCCTTTTCGAGTACGCGCGTTAGTCTTACTACGCTGACCGCGAACCGGAAGGTTACGACGGTGGCGAATACCGCGGAAACAACCAAGATCCATCAAACGTTTGATGCTCATGGATACTTCGCGACGCAGATCGCCCTCAACAGTCAACTTAGCAACTTCTCCACGAATGACGTCCAATTGTTCATCGGACAAATCAGCAATTTTAACAGTTGGTGTAATACCAGATGCTTCAAGAATGCTGGTGGCAGTCGTGCGGCCAATACCGTAAATGTAAGTCAGAGAAATTACCGCATGCTTATTGTCAGGAATGTTGACGCCAGCTATACGGGCCATTCTATTACTCCGTTAAAAAAAGGCATATGTAGTTATTTACATACACCAGTAAAATATATGTTCTGTTCGCAGAAGGCGCGCAATAATACACACTGATTAAAATTAAATCAAGTGTTTTGCGCCTTCTACGCCCAAATCAGTAATTAATCTAAAGATTAACCCTGACGCTGTTTGTGACGCGGCTCTACTTTACAGATCACGCGAACTGAACCATTACGACGAACGATTTTGCAGTTACGACAGATCTTCTTAACAGATGCACGTACTTTCATGATCTACTCCAGTTGTGGCCTTTAGCGCGAGCTTCCTGCGCTACCACCTTTAAGATTAGATTTCTTCATCAGGGACTCGTACTGATGGGACATCAGGTGAGATTGCACCTGCGCCATAAAGTCCATCACAACGACCACCACGATCAAGAGTGAGGTGCCACCGAAATAAAACGGTACGTTAGCGGCAACTACAAGGAACTGAGGCATCAAAGATACCGCAGTAATATATAGCGCCCCAAACAAGGTCAATCGGCCTAACACAGTATCAATATACCGCGCAGACTGTTCACCTGGACGAATACCCGGAATAAAAGCACCTGATTTTTTCAGGTTATCTGCTACATCTTTTGGATTGAAGACAATCGCTGTATAGAAGTAACAGAAAAATATAATTGCAACCGAGAACAGCAAAATATAGAGCGGCTGACCTGGGCCAAGCGCTAAAGCAACATTTTGCAGCCAATCCATACCTTCACCTTGACCAAACCATTGGCCCATGGAGGCAGGAAACAGCAATATACTCGAGGCAAAAATCGGCGGAATCACACCAGCCATATTCACTTTAAGTGGAAGGTGGCTAGTCTGTGCCGCAAATACACGGTTACCTTGCTGGCGCTTAGCATAGTTTATGGTGATACGGCGTTGCCCTCTCTCCATAAACACGACAAAGCCAACAGTAGCAACCGCCATAAAAGCGATAGCTAACAGCGCAAGAATATTTAAATCACCCTGACGCGCTGCTTCAAAGGCCTGACCGATCGCACTTGGCAACCCAGCCACAATACCAGCAAAGATCAGAATAGAAATACCGTTACCGATACCCCGTTCTGTAACCTGTTCACCTAACCACATCAAGAAAACTGCACCCGCAACCAATGTGACAACAGCAACAAAATAGAAGCTGATATCCGCACTGAAAGCGATACCTTGATTAGCAAGGCCGACAGCCATACCAAATGACTGAACGGTTGCAAGTAGCACAGTGCCGTAGCGAGTGTACTGGTTGATCTTACGACGACCAGCCTCTCCTTCCTTCTTCAACTGAGCAAGCGTAGGACTTACCACCGTCATCAGCTGCATAATAATAGATGCAGAGATGTACGGCATAATACCTAATGCCAAAATACTCATTCTTTCCAGCGCGCCGCCGGAGAACATGTTAAAGAGACTCAGGATAGTGCCCTGATTCTGATCAAATAAAGCGGCTAGGCGATCTGGGTTAATACCTGGAACAGGGATATGAGCCCCTATACGGTATACCACAATCGCGATCAAAACGAACAATAAGCGAGACTTAAGCTCACCTAGTCCATTTTGTACTCCAGCCGGTATTGGTCCTTTCTTAGCCATTTACGCCTCGACTTTACCGCCAGCAGCTTCGATAGCAGCCTGTGCACCTTTAGTCACTTTAAGACCTTTAACGGTGACAGCCTTCGTGATCTCACCAGACAGAATCACTTTAGCAGTTTTAATTTCCTGCTTGATGATATCTGCAGCTTTCAAAGCTTCAAGATCAATTACTTCTGACTCGATTTTAGCCAGTTCACCAAGACGAATCTCAGTAACATAGCGAGCAATACGAGAAGTAAAACCAAATTTTGGCAGACGACGCTGCAAAGGCATTTGACCACCTTCAAAACCAGGTTTTACAGATCCGCCGGAGCGGGATTTCTGACCTTTGTGACCACGGCCACAAGTCTTACCCAAACCAGAACCAATACCACGACCAACACGCTTAGGTGCTTTACGTGAACCGTCTGCTGGACTTAGAGTGTTCAGACGCATGTTGTGAACTCCCTTATTAGTCTTCTACACGAACCATGTAGTTAACTTTGTTTATCATGCCACGGACAGATGGAGTATCTTCTACTTCAACTGTGTGTCCAATACGGCGTAGCCCAAGACCCTTAACGCACAATTTGTGGTTAGGAAGGGTACCGATAGGGCTACGTACTAATGTTACTTTTACAGTTTTAGCCATTGTCGATTACCCCAGAATGTCTTCTACGGACTTACCACGCTTAGCGGCCACATCATCAGGTGATTTCATTGTTGCAAGACCTTTAACAGTCGCACGAACAACGTTTACCGGATTAGTAGAACCGTAGCACTTAGCAAGTACGTTATGGACACCCGCCAATTCAAGAACTGCACGCATCGCACCACCTGCGATAACACCAGTACCCTGAGAAGCAGGCTGCATGTAAACTTTAGAAGCACCATGACGTGCTTTAATTGGGTACTGCAACGTGTCGCCGTTCAGTTCAACTGAAACCATGTTACGACGAGCTTGTTCCATTGCTTTTTGAATAGCAGCAGGAACTTCACGAGCTTTACCTCGACCGAAACCTACACGACCTTTACCATCACCAACAACGGTTAGTGCAGTAAAGCCGAAGATACGACCACCTTTTACTACTTTAGCGACGCGGTTAACCTGAACCAGCTTTTCCTGCAGATCGCCGTCTTTCTGTTCATGATTTGACATATTCGATCCCTTTAGAATTCCAGGCCGCCTTCGCGGGCTGCATCAGCCAAAGCTTTAACACGACCGTGATACTGATAACCAGAACGGTCGAAAGCTACTTTAGATACACCAGCTTCTTTAGCGCGCTGAGCGATCAAAGTACCAACCGTTTCAGCAGCCGCAACATTACCGCCAGTTGTCTCGCGTAGATCTTTTTCTACTGTAGAGGCTGCCGCAAGGACTTTACCACCATCTGCAGAGATAACCTGAGCGTAGATATGACGCGGTGTGCGTGTAACACACAAACGTGTTGCACCTAACTCACGCATTTTCAGACGGGAGCGGCGAGCACGACGAATACGAGATTGTTTCTTAGTGTTCATAACCCTGCCCTATTTACTTTTTCTTCGCTTCTTTACGACGAACATACTCATCAGCATAACGAACACCTTTACCTTTATAAGGCTCTGGCGGACGGAACGCGCGAATTTCAGCTGCAGCCTGACCTAGGATCTGTTTGTCAGCACCTGACAATATGATCGTAGTAACGTTAGGCGTCTCAGCAGAAATACCTTCCGGTAGTTCGTAATCGATTGGATGTGAGAAACCAAGGCTAAGATTAAGCGTTTTGCCTTTAGCGGCAGCACGATAACCAACACCTTGAAGCTGAAGAGTCTTTTTGAAACCTTCAGTCACACCAATAACCATGTTGTTTACTAGTGAGCGAGTAGTACCAGACAGAGCAAGAGACAGCTTAGTACCTTCTTTAGCTGCAAACTTCAGTCCGCTTTCTTCTTGAGAAACGGAAACAGAAGGATGAACGTCTAAAGAAAGCTGACCATTCTTACCTTTAACGTTAACGGACTGACCGTCAACCTTAACTTCAACACCTGCAGGTACAACTACGGGGCTTTTCGCAATACGTGACATTGAAATACCTCTTAGAATACCGTGCAGATTACTTCGCCACCCACACCAGCACTACGTGCAGCGCGGTCGGCCATGACACCTTTACTTGTAGAGATAATCGCTACACCCAGACCAGCAGAAACCTTTGGCAACTCTGATGCGTTCTTATAGATACGCAAACCTGGACGACTTACACGTTTAATCTCTTCAATTACCGGCTTTCCTTCAAAGTATTTAAGCTCGATGTTCAGAACCGGTTTTACTTCACCTTCTACAGAGTAGTCAGTGATGTAACCTTCTTCTTTTAGAACTTCGGCAACAGATACTTTTACTTTGGAAGACGGCATAGATACGGCCTGCTTTTCAGCCATATGACCGTTACGAATACGTGTAAACATATCCGCTAGAGTATCTTGCATGCTCATGCATTTACTTCCTCATTGTGCAGCACAATGCGGTACCCTCAAGAGGGCCAGACCACTGCGCTTACCATTTTACTAACTGGAGATTACCAGCTAGCCTTTTTCAAACCTGGAACATCACCACGCATCGCAGCTTCACGTAACTTAATACGAGACAAGCCAAACTTACGGTATACACCGTGTGGACGGCCAGTCACTTGACAGCGACGACGTTGACGAGATGCACTGGAATCGCGTGGCAACTTCTGAAGCGCCATTGCTGCATCCCAAATCTCGTCTTCTGATGAGTTAGGGTTACTAATAATTGCTTTAAGCTCAGCACGTTTTTCAGCGAACTTAGCAACAAGTTTTGCACGCTTATCTTCGCGTGCCTTCATAGATTCTTTAGCCATGATGTATGCCTATCACTTACGGAACGGGAAGTTCAGGGCAGCCAACAGGGCGCGACCCTCATCGTTATTTTTAGCAGTAGTCGTGATAGTAATATCCATACCACGCATTTTATCTACCTTATCGAATTCGATTTCAGGGAAGATAATCTGCTCTTTAACACCCATGCTGTAATTGCCACGACCATCGAAAGATTTCGGATTCAAGCCACGGAAGTCACGAACACGAGGGATAGAAATATCTACCAAACGATCCAAGAATTCCCACATACGCTCGCCGCGTAAAGTAACCTTACAGCCGATTGGCCAACCTTCACGAACTTTAAAGCCCGCGATAGATTTACGTGCAAGACAAACAACAGGTTTCTGACCTGCGATTGCAGTCATATCTGCAACAGCATTTTCCATCTGTTTCTTGTCCCCTAACGCTTCACCAACACCCATATTAAGAGTGATTTTGGTCAAACGTGGAACAGCCATTACGTTAGGGCAGTTCAGCTCATCTTTAAGCTGCTGCTTAACGGAATCATTATAAAGCGCTTTTAATCTAGACATGATATCAGCTCCCCTTATCCGCCAATTATTTCGCCGGTAGACTTAAAGATGCGAGATTTAGTGCCGTCTTCAAGAATCTTGAAGCCTACACGATCGCCCTTACCAGTCTGCGGGTTGAAGATAGCTACGTTAGAAACAGCAATTGCCGCTTCTTTTTCAACGATGCCGCCAGCTTTGCCCAACATTGGGTTCGGCTTAGTATGCTTCTTCACCATGTTGATACCAGAAACGACCAAACGATCGTCCAGAACTCGCATGACAGTGCCACGCTTGCCCTTGTCTTTTCCTGCGATGACAATTACTTCATCGTCACGTTTAATTTTGCGCATAATATACCTATATCGCTTCCTGCTACCCTCTCATGCTCAAAAACGCCAACACTTCTCAGTGTTAGCGTTTTTACATAAATTGAACAGTTAATTGTTCAATCTTTATAGCACTTCAGGCGCCAGGGAAATGATTTTCATAAACTTCTCATTACGAAGTTCACGCGTCACTGGGCCAAAGATACGAGTACCGATAGGCGCGTCATTTGCGTTCAACAATACCGCTGAGTTTGTATCAAAGCGGATTACTGAGCCATCAGAACGACGAACACCTTTACGGGTACGTACCACTACGGCGTTAAGTACTTGGCCTTTCTTCACTTTACCGCGAGGAATCGCTTCTTTAACAGTGACTTTAATAATGTCACCTACAGAAGCGTAGCGGCGGTGAGAACCACCAAGGACCTTAATACACTGTACTCGCTTAGCACCGCTGTTATCAGCGACATCAAGCATAGATTCAGTTTGAATCATGGTCTACTCCATAAACATTTAGAGGCCGTCCGTTAAACGGACGGGCCGGCTTAATGGAGCAAAGGCGCAATAGTTTACACCTTTGCTGCACGCTCTTCAATACGAACAAGCGCCCAAGATTTATTCTTGGACAAAGGACGAGTTTCAGCAACAGTAACTAAGTCACCTTGCTTACACTCATTTTTCTCATCGTGAGCATGCAGTTTAGAAGAGCGCTTCATGAATTTTCCGTAAATCGGATGCTTCTCTTTGCGCTCAACCAGAACTGTGATGGTTTTATCCATCTTGTCGCTAACAACGCGACCAGTAACAGTTCGAGTACGTTTTTCGGCGCTCATACTTAGTTACCTGCCTTTTCGTTGAGTATTGTCTTCACACGAGCAATGTCACGACGAACCTGACCTAAAAGGTGGTTCTGTGCTAGCTGGCCAGTAGACTTCTGCATGCGCAGATTAAACTGCTCTTTTAGAAGACCTAATAGCTCCTGCTGAAGCTCATCAACGGACTTTTCACGTAGTTCAATTGCTTTCATTACATCACCGTCCGCTTAACAATGGTTGTAGCAACAGGCAATTTAGCAGCAGCAAGTGTGAATGCTTCAGAAGCAAGCTGTTCAGGTACACCGCTCATTTCGAACAGAACCTTACCAGGCTTAATCTGAGCAACCCAATACTCAACTGCACCTTTACCTTTACCCATACGTACTTCAAGCGGTTTCTTAGAGATTGGCTTATCTGGGAACACACGGATCCAGATTTTACCACCACGCTTAACATGACGTGTCATGGTACGACGCGCTGCTTCGATCTGACGTGCAGTGATACGACCACGACCGGTCGCTTTCAGTGCAAACTCACCAAAACTTACAGTGCTACCGCGTTGTGCTAGGCCGCGGTTGCGACCTTTCATCATCTTGCGGAACTTAAGACGTTTAGGTTGTAGCATCGACGTCTACCTCACTTACCTTTCTTCTTAGGCGCATTCTTCTCAGCACGCACCTGTTCGATGCCACCA
Source organism: Neptuniibacter sp. 2_MG-2023 (assembly GCF_030547495.1). Lineage (NCBI taxonomy): Bacteria > Pseudomonadati > Pseudomonadota > Gammaproteobacteria > Oceanospirillales > Oceanospirillaceae > Neptuniibacter > Neptuniibacter sp. 2_MG-2023. The sequence goes on from NZ_JAUOQC010000005.1 coordinate 208,401, forward strand.
AGAATCTCGCCTTTGAAGATCCAGACTTTAACGCCGATCACACCGTATGTAGTGTGCGCTTCATATGTAGCGTAATCGATATCAGCACGCAATGTGTGCAATGGCACACGGCCTTCACGATACCACTCACTACGAGCAATTTCGGCACCACCTAGACGACCACCCAGCTGAATCTTAATGCCCTTGGCACCAAGACGCATTGCATTCTGTACAGCGCGCTTCATAGCACGACGGAACATAACACGACGCTCTAGCTGACTAGCAACACCTTGGGCTACCAAGCGTGCGTCTAGCTCTGGCTTACGAATTTCTTCGATATTGATATGCACCGGAACACCCATCATTTCTGATACGGTATTACGTAGTTTCTCAACATCTTCGCCTTTTTTACCAATCACAATACCCGGACGAGCAGTATGAATAGTAATTTTTGCATTCTGTGCAGGACGCTCGATTTCGATGCGGCTCACAGATGCTTTCTCAAGCTGTTTATCTAGGTACTCACGTACTTCTAGATCATTTAGCAGCTTGCTTGCGTATTCGTTCTTGTCGGCATACCACACAGACGTGTGATCTTTAACAATCCCGAGACGAATACCGGTCGGATGTACTTTCTGACCCATAACGAACTCTCCTAGCTGTCAGCTCAGTCGGCCACTTTAACAGTGATGTGACAGGAGCGCTTCAAAATTCGATCAGCGCGACCTTTCGCACGCGGCTTAATACGCTTCATAGTCATTGCTTCATCAACAAAGACTGTAGAAACACGTAGTTCGTCAATATCTGCACCGTCGTTATGCTCTGCGTTAGCAATAGCTGACTCGAGTACTTTCTTGACAAGATCCGCACCTTTTTTTGGACTAAACGCCAGGATGTTCAGAGCTTCACCTACAGATTTACCACGAATCTGGTCAACGACCAGACGTGCTTTCTGTGCGGAGATGCGGGCGCCCATGTGCTTAGCGGCAACTTCCATCATCTAACTCCTTATCGCTTGGCTTTTTTGTCTGCTACGTGGCCACGATATGTACGTGTCACGGCAAACTCGCCCAGTTTATGACCAACCATGTCTTCGGTAACAAATACCGGAACATGCTGACGGCCGTTGTGTACTGCAATTGTAAGACCTACGAAATTAGGAAAAATCGTAGAACGACGAGACCAAGTTTTGATTGGACGACGCTCGTTGCTTTCAATCGCAGCTTCTACCTTTTTCAACAGGTGAAGGTCGATAAATGGACCTTTCTTCAGTGAACGTGGCACAGCTGTATCCTCTTACTTAGCGTTACGACGGCGTACAATTAACTTGTCAGTACGCTTGTTCTTACGAGTTTTATAACCCTTAGTCGGAACACCCCATGGCGACACTGGGTGACGACCACCGGAAGTACGACCTTCACCACCACCATGTGGGTGATCAACTGGGTTCATCGCAACACCACGAACGGTAGGACGAACACCACGCCAGCGTGTAGCACCAGCTTTACCAAGCTGACGCAAGGAATGCTCACTGTTGCTCACTTCACCCAGAGTAGCGCGACACTCAATAAGGACTTTACGCATTTCGCCAGAACGTAGACGAAGAGTAGCGTAAGCACCTTCACGCGCCACTAACTGTGCAGACGTACCCGCAGAACGAGCAAGCTGCGCACCTTTACCTGGTTTTAGCTCAACACAATGTACAGTAGAACCTACTGGTACGTTGCGAAGCGGCATAGTATTACCTGGTTTAATATCTACAGAATCACCAGAAATAATCTTAGCGCCTGCAGAAACACCTTTTGGTGCGATGATATAACGACGCTCACCATCTGCATACACAACTAGTGCGATATGTGCAGAACGGTTCGGGTCGTATTCCAAGCGCTCAATTGTCGCTGGAATACCGTCTTTATTACGACGAAAATCAATAACACGGTACTGCTGCTTGTGACCACCGCCAATATGACGAGTAGTGATGCGACCGTGATGGTTACGACCACCACTTTTGCTCTTCTTCTCAACAAGAGCTGCATGCGGCTTGCCCTTGTGTAGCTCAGAGTTAGTCACTGTCACTACATGACGGCGTCCAGCAGAGGTCGGCTTAGTTTTAGTCACTGCCATTTTTCAAACCCTCTATTACTCGCCACCCAAGAAATCAATCTCAGAGCCATCAGCTAGAGCAACGTATGCTTTACGCACATCGCTACGCTTGCCAAGACCACGCTGTGTACGCTTGGTCTTACCCTTAGCATTAAGAACGTTGACGCCTTTAACTTTAACGTCAAACAATTCTTCAACTGCTGTTTTGATTTCTGGTTTAGTAGCGTCTTTTGCTACACGAAAAACAACCTGCTGAGAACCATCAGCTACAATAGTAGCTTTCTCGGAGATGTGCGGACCCAGCAGCACTTGATAAATGCGTTCCTGTTTCATGACAACTTCTCCTCGATTTTCTTCAGAGCAGCAACAGTAACAAGTACCTTTTCGAAGCCAACCAGTGAAACTGGATCAACTCCCTGTGCGTCACGAACATCCACATGTGGAACATTGCGTGCAGCAAGGAACAAATTCTGTTCTACATCTGCAGTAACCAGCAGCGCGTTAGACAGCTCAAGCTCATTAAGCTTAGCCACAAACTGTTTTGTTTTTGGAGACTCCACAGTGAAATCTTCAACCACAACCAGGCGATCTTGACGAACTAACTCAGAAAAGATGCAACGCATAGCAGCACGGTACATTTTTTTGTTAACTTTCTGAGAATGGTCGCGCGGCTGAGCCGCAAAAGTTACACCACCGGCACGCCAGATTGGAGAACGACTTGTTCCCGCACGCGCACGACCTGTACCTTTTTGACGCCATGGTTTAGCACCACCACCAGAAACCGCAGAACGGTTTTTCTGTGCTTTAGTGCCTTGACGACCGCCAGCCATATAAGCAGTAACTACTTGATGGACTAGCGTTTCGTTGAATTCTTTACCAAAAGCAAGTTCAGAAACTTCTACCGAACCATTAGCTCCAGCTAAATTCAGATTCATTTCAAACCCCCTTGGCGCCAGCTTTAACAGCTAGTTTAACGATTACGTCACCGCCAGTAGCGCCTGGAACAGCACCCTTGATCAATAACAAGTTACGTTCAGCATCAACACGCACAACTTCAAGGGTCTGAACAGTTACCTGTACATTACCCATCTGCCCTGCCATCTTTTTGCCTTTCCAAACACGACCAGGAGTCTGACATTGACCAATTGAACCCGGAGCACGGTGAGAAAGAGAGTTACCGTGAGTCGCATCCTGCATGGAGAAGTTCCAACGCTTAACGCCGCCTTGGAAACCTTTACCTTTGGATTGACCAGTTACATCTACTTTCTGACCAGCTTCGAAGCGCGCAACAGTTAGCTCATCGCCAACGTTGACTTCGTCGCCACCCGACAGGCGGAACTCCCATAAACCACGTCCTGCTTCTACGCCAGCTTTAGCGAAGGTACCAGCTTCTGGTTTAGTCAGGCTATTAGCCTTCTTAGAACCAGTAGTAACCTGCACTGCTGCATAGCCGTCAGCTTCTTCTGTTTTAACAGAAGTAACACGGTTCGGTTCCACTTCGATGACGGTGACTGGCACGGATACGCCGTCTTCAGTGAAGACACGAGTCATACCCGCTTTACGTCCGATTAAACCTACAGACATTTCTTTAAAACCTCTTGCCAGTTGTGTACGGGGCTGTTACCCACTACGGCTGCCCTTTCCAGAGCATTCCACACTAATAAAGCGCTTCATTAATAAATATTAATTCTGCGCAGTTGCCTTTAGCCAAGGCTGATCTGCACTTCAACACCCGCTGCAAGATCTAGTTTCATTAGAGCATCAACTGTTTTTTCAGTTGGCTCAACGATATCTAGAACACGCTTATGAGTACGGATTTCATATTGATCACGTGCATCTTTGTTCACGTGAGGTGAAATCAGAACTGTAAAACGTTCTTTGCGGGTAGGAAGTGGGATCGGACCACGTACTTGAGCGCCAGTTCTCTTTGCAGTATCTACGATTTCCTGCGCAGAAGAGTCGATCAAGCGATGATCAAAGGCTTTCAGACGAATACGAATTTTCTGATTCTGCATTTCGATCACACATTTCCAAAAAATTTTATTTACGGCACAATGCCGACCTCCCCCTACTATAAGGGGGACGCAAATTCTACTGATACAAAACCCTTAGGTCAAGACCAGCAACCATTTATTTGCTCAATAATCAGCCAACACCGCAACAACTGCGGCACAAACTAGCAATGAGCAAAAAAAAGCCCTCCAAAGAGGGCTTTCTTAAATTAAAGAGTTATTACTCGATAATTTTAGATACAACACCAGCACCTACTGTACGACCGCCTTCACGGATCGCAAAACGTAGGCCTTCTTCCATCGCAATCGGGTTGATTAGCGTAACATCCATCTGAACGTTATCGCCTGGCATTACCATTTCAACACCTTCTGGAAGCTCACAAGCACCTGTGATATCCGTTGTACGGAAGTAGAACTGTGGACGGTAACCTTTGAAGAAAGGTGTATGACGACCACCCTCTTCTTTGGATAGTACGTACACTTCACCTTCGAAACGTGTATGAGGAGTGATTGAACCTGGAGCAGCAAGAACCTGACCACGTTCAACATCTTCACGCTTAGTACCACGTAGAAGTGCACCAATGTTCTCACCTGCACGACCTTCGTCAAGCAGCTTACGGAACATTTCAACACCTGTACAAGTCGTTGTCTGTGTTTCACGAATACCAACGATCTCAACTTCAGAACCTGTGTTGATAATACCGCGCTCTACACGACCTGTTACTACAGTACCACGACCCTGGATAGAGAATACGTCCTCGATAGGCATGATGAATGCACCGTCGATTGCACGCTCTGGCTCAGGAATGTAAGAGTCTAGTGTTTCAACTAGTTTCTTAACTGCAGTAGTACCTAGCTCATTTTCATCTTCGCCGTTCAATGCCATAAGAGCAGAACCTGCGATGATTGGTGTGTCATCACCTGGGAAGTCGTACTGGTCTAGAAGCTCACGAAGCTCCATTTCAACCAATTCAAGCATCTCTTCGTATTCTTCAGAATCAGCGCCGCCACAATCTTCTGCAAGAAGGTCAGCTTTGTTCAAGAATACCACGATGTAAGGTACACCTACCTGACGAGAAAGCAGGATGTGCTCACG